>JAIDJS010000345.1 GCA_029052085.1 Eubacterium sp. | reverse complement strand
ATATATCAGCACCTACAGAGATTTATTTTCTGCCTTGAAAAAAACGTTTGAAATTGATGACACTAAAATTGTTACTCGTTTGAGTAATTATATTGCCTTTGGAAAAAAGCTTGATTTTACCTTGGTTTTAACTGCGGAAGTTACAGGCGAAAATACAGTTGAATTCTCTTTGAAAGCAGAAAATGAAACCGGCTATGATATTCAGGCAGTTTACTTTCCGGCACCATTCAATTCAAAGAAAAAGGGAAAGAAATCATACCATATTGATGCGATGCGTCAGGGATTTTTACTGCCTGATGGATATAAAAAGAATATTCTTTCCACAATCGGTTTTATGCATTATTTAAGAAAAATCAACACAGGTGACTGTTATATGCCGTTCTGGGGCAGAGTGTGTGACGGTCACGGCTTCTGTGCTATAGCTGAAACGCCATATGACGCGTGTATGTCTTCGTCGGCAGGCAGACATTTTGCCTTTTTGAATTCCGTGCATTGGATGTCATCCCTCGGAAAGCTTTCCTATGAAAGAAAAATACGTTTTGTTTTTCATGATAAATGCGATTACAACGATATTGCAAAGGATTACAGAAACTATCTTATGGATACCAATCAATTCGTTTCTATTGATGATAAAATCAAAAAGAATAAAAATATAGCAAATCTTATCGGCGCCCCTGTTCTTCATCATAAAATCTTTTCGCAGATTCAGCCTGCTTCAAAATTTTATGATGAAAACGGAACAAATACATTTCTTTGCTCAACTTTTGAAAAGCGTGCAGAGGAAATGAAAAAAATTAAAAATTCAGGTCTTGATAAGCTTTATATTCATACAGACGGCTGGGGAAAAGACGGCTATGATAATAATCATCCATATATTCTTCCTCCTTGTAAAGAAGCAGGCGGCTGGGCTGGTATGAAAACGCTTGCAGATACCTGCCGTGATATAAATTATATATTTGCACTCCATGATCAGTACCGTGATTTCTACTATACCTCTCCGGTTTTTGATATGGAAAAGGCAGTAACGCATATTGATGGCTCACATCCTTATTGCTCAATCTGGGACGGCGGTGAGCATACTTTTCTTTGTGCATCACAGGCACTTGAGTTTGTTAAGAAAACATACAGCGAACTGGAAGAACACGATATTGATGTTCAGGGTGCATATCTTGATGTTTTCTCAGTTATGAATGGTGATGAGTGTTTCCACCCAAATCATAAAATCACAAGAGAGGAAAGCGTTAAGCACCGTGCAAGCTGTTTTGATTATCTTAATGAAAAGGGACTTATTATGTCATCAGAAGAGCCTGCAATGCAGCTGCTTAATAATCTTGCCCTTGTTCATCATGGTCCTTATACTTTAAGACCGTAGGTTAACGGCGAGGCTGTAGGTATTCCTGTTCCTCTTGGCAGTCTGGTATTCCACGATTGTATAATGATTCCGTGGAATTGGTGGAACAACTGGGGAATACCAAAGGGCGAGAACGGCGATTTGCACTGTGCTTTAAATGCAGGAATGCCATATTTCCATCCTTATATAGAAAAGGATATGAAATTGGGCAGTGATCCTCGTTCTGCCGATACGGACTTGCTTGAAGATGATAAGCTTAAAGCAGAGATTGACAGAGTTAAGCCTCTTGCTGAATTACAGGCAAAGCTTTATAACAAGGAAATGGTAAAGCACGAATTTCTTGGATGCTATAACAAGCAGAAAGCAACCTATTCAGACGGCACATCTATTCTTATTGATTTGAACGAAAACACTTATGAAATTAAGGATAACGTGAATACCAGGGCTTGAAACAAAACGGTTACCGTAAGGTAACCGTTTTGTTTGTATATCCGAAATATTCAGGAAATACGATTTTAAATTATTCTATGTCAGGTATTTCAAAATCAGGTTCTGAAACAGTTGGTTCGGTAGAAGGCTCTGTAACAGTAACAGGCGGCGAAGATGTCGTCGGCTGTGTAGAAGGCTGTGTAGAAGGCTGTGTTGGTTTTGTGGTAGGATTGGTTGCCGGTTTCGTTGAACTCGTTTGCGGTCTGCTTGTTTGAGAGTTGCCTGAATTTGAAGTAGTGTTATTGTTTTGCGGTCTTTGATTTTGTGAAGGCTGCTGTGATGTATTTGGTCTTTGATTTGTGACAGGCACACTGCTTGAGGAGGTTTCGCCCGATGTGCTTTCCGAATTCTCTTCGGTTGAGCTTTCGGAGGTAAGGTCCATTGAAGGTGTAATGTCTGAAACCGTTTCACTTTCCGAGGGCTTGTCTGTATTATTAACAGGCTCGGAAGGGGATTTGCCTTTGTTTACAAAATGGATTGTAAGCCCTGCTGCGATGGCAACGATAATGATAATTAAAACAATCATTTTTTTATTGCCGCTTATAAATCCGTGGCTTCTTTCTTCTTCCTCATCATCGTCTTCAGGCTCTTCTTCAGCTTCTTTTTCTTCAACAATTTCCTTTTCGGCAACAATTGCTGCGGTATCTTCAATAATTTTATTTAATATGTCTGTCGGAACTTCTGTATTTTGTGTATAACTGTATTCGGTTTCAAAAACAAAAGTAAACAGCTGAAGTGAATTTGAAAAAACGGAAAGCTTGGGATAGCTTTTTTTTAATTCTTCGCAGATTTCGTTGATTCTCTTTACGCCTGCATTAAGTGATGCTATAACATCCTTTTCCGAACTGCGAAGTGCTCTTGCTATTTCCTTTACTGAAAATCCTTCAATATAATGATACAAAAAGCACATTCTCTGCTCAACATTAAGAGATTTAAGAAGCCTTTTTGAAAGCTCATTAATTTCGCCTTGTGTAAAATCACTTTTTTCGGGTACGGGATTCCTGCTTTCGTTTACTATATCCATATACAGGGTTTCGTTTTCATAAGGCATACTTTCTGAAAAAAACTCTTTGCCTGCGTTGCGTAATCCTGTTGCACTTATGCTTGCAATAATAATGCCGAGCCAGCTTGAAAAGACCCCGGGATTATGTAAAAGATTTATACTTGATAATGCTTTTACATAAGAATCATTCAGAACTTTATCTAATGAAGAAGCCAGATATTTGGAGGTAATAAATTTTTTTCTGTTATATGTAGCTTTAATGATAATACCCCAGCCAACACTCCTGCCTTGTTTTGCAAGGTTTATTGCTTCGGTTAAATTCATAATAATCTCCTTGATTATATTTATATTTGTTTATTTATAGCTATTTTACTTAAAAATGATGCTATAGTCAATATTTATAATGATTTTAGGATTATATTTCTTTTATACTGCTTTTGCTGAATTACATTTACAATTATTAAATATTTGTAATATTTACAGCGGATTTATTGTAAAAAAGCATTTGCTGGATTATAATTAACATTAATTTGAATTAGGAGTGATTTTCAAATGCCTATATGGGCACAGCTGCTTTTGCAGCTCATACTTATCATGATTAACGCAGTTTTTGCTAGTGCTGAAATTGCAATCGTTTCAATGAATGATGTTAAGCTTGAAAAGCTGGCAGAACAGGGAAATAAAAAAGCAAAGCGTCTTGTTAAGCTGACCTCAAAGCCGGCTTCCTTTCTTGCAACAATTCAGGTTGCGATAACGCTTTCCGGCTTTCTTGGTTCAGCCTTTGCGGCAGATAATTTTTCGGAAATTCTTGTGGATTTAATTCTGAAAACCGGTGTAAACATTTCGCGCGCAACACTGGATACCATAGCCGTTATTGTGATTACAATGATTTTATCTTACTTAACACTTGTATTCGGTGAGCTTGTGCCTAAGCGTATTGCAATGCGTAAAACAGAAGGGCTTGCGCTTGGTGTTTCAGGACTTATTTCAGTGATTTCCAAAATTTTTGCTCCGCTTGTATGGCTTCTTACAGTATCAACGAATCTTGTGCTGCGCTGCATCGGAATAGATCCGAATGCACAGGAGGAAGAAATCAGCGAAGAGGAAATCAGAATGCTTGTTGAAGTAGGCTCCGAAAAGGGCATTATTGATAAAGATGAAAGAATTATGATTTCCAATATTTTTGATTTTGATGATAAGGAATGCGGCGAGTTTTCAACCCACAGAACCGATGTGTTAGGGCTTGATGCTGATGAATCGGTTGAAGAATGGGATGAAGTGATAACCAATTCAAGCTACAGCGTTTATCCGGTATATAAAGAAAGCATTGATAATATTATAGGCGTGCTGGATTCCAAAAAGTATTTCAGACTTAAGGATAAAAGCAAAAACTTTATAATGAAGAATGCAGTTTCTCAGCCTGTGTTCGTTCCCGAAAATATGAAAATTGATGTGCTTTTTGAAAATATGCAGAAAAGCAGAAATCATTTTTCGGTTGTTCTTGATGAATACGGCGGTACGGTCGGCATCATCACAATGAATGATTTGCTTGAAGAAATTGTAGGCGATTTGGAAAACGAAGAAAATGCCGTGGTTAAAGAACCTGATATTAAACAGATAAGCGAAAAAGAATGGATAATTCAGGGCTGTGCTTCTCTGGATGATGTTGAAGCAAATCTAAAAATAGAGCTTCCCGTTGATGAGTATGAAACCTTCAGCGGCTATGTTTTCGGAATTTATTGTATCATTCCTGAGGATAATACCTCGTTTTCTGTTGAAACGGAGCAGCTTGTGATTAATGTTCTGAATGTTGTAAATCATACAGTTGAAAAAGCTTCTGTAATTGTTAAAGCATAGATAATTTAATATGTATATTTTCAGCCTTGCTCGTTGTGAGTAAGGTTGTTTTTTTATAAAAATTTAATTTAAATTCTGTTGAAATATCAAAACGTATATAGTACAATCAAATTAAACAGTAAACGGAGGGTTGCTATGAACAGCTATATACTTAGCGGTAAGGAATCGCTTGGAATTGAGCTTGGCTCAACAAGAATTAAGGCAGTTTTGATAGATGAAAACTGCAATCCGATTGCGTCAGGCAGTCATACATGGGAAAATAAATATGAAAACGGGTATTGGACATACAGCCTTGACGATGTCTGGAACGGTCTGCAGGAGGCTTTTGCCAACCTCAGTGAGGATACCTTTGAGAAATTCGGTTCAAAAATAAAAAAGCTTTCTTCCATTGGCTTTTCTGCTATGATGCACGGCTATCTTCCTTTTGATGAAAACGGAAATCAGCTTGCAGAGTTCAGAACGTGGAGAAATACAACAACGGCGGAAGCTTCAGCCGAATTAACAAGGCTTTTTCATTTCAATATACCTCAAAGATGGAGTATTGCGCATCTGTATCAGGCCATTTTAAATAAAGAGGAGCATGTTCAGAATATTGCTTATTTAACAACGCTTGCAGGGTATGTTCATTGGAAATTATCGGGCGAAAAGGCAGTCGGAATCGGCGAAGCATCGGGTATGTTTCCTATTGACAGTGAAATCAATCAATATAATGGAGAAATGCTTGATAAGTTTTCAGGCATAGAAGCTGTTCAGCAATATAAATGGGAAATAAAGGATATTCTGCCAAGGGTTTTGCTTGCAGGGGATAATGCTAGTTTGCTTACAGAAGAGGGTGCGCTTCTTTTAGATCCAAGCGGAACGCTTGAAGCAGGCGCTGTTATGTGTCCTCCTGAGGGCGATGCCGGCACAGGGATGGTTGCAACAAACAGTGTTTCGGTTAAAACAGGCAATGTTTCAGCGGGTACTTCGATTTTTGCTATGGCGGTTCTTCAAAATCAGCTTTCACAGGTTTATGAGGAAATAGACATGGTTACAACACCAACAGGAAAGCCTGTAGCAATGGTGCATTGCAATAATTGCTGCACGGATCTTGATTACTGGGTTTCCGTTTTCAGTGAGTTTGCGAAGGCGTCAGGCAGTGCCTTAACGAAGCCGCAGATTTATGATTTGCTCTATAACAAAGCTCTTGAAGCAGATGCAGACTGCGGCGGAATTGTAAATTACAATTATTTTTCGGGAGAGCCTGTGGCTCATCTTCAGGAGGGCAGACCCCTTTTTGCAAGGACCCTGAATTCAACTTTTAATCTTGCGAATTTTATGAGAGCGCAGATTTATTCAACAATGGCAACGCTTAAAATCGGAATGGAGATTCTTGAAAAAGAACATGTTCAGCTGGATTGCCTTATGGGACATGGCGGATTGTTTAAGACGCCTATTGTCGGTCAAAAGCTTATGGCAGGTGCTATGAATACTCCTGTTGCTGTTATGGAAACAGCAGGAGAAGGCGGAGCTTGGGGCATTGCCGTGCTTGCAGCCTATGCTGCGGATAATCATGGTGAAAAGCTTGAAGATTATCTGAATGAAAAGGTTTTCAGTAAATATCAAAGTTCGGTTATTCAGCCGTATGCTGAGGATGTTAGCGGTTTTAAGGAATATATGAAGTTGTATAAAAAAGGGCTTGCTGTTCAGAAAGCAGCAGCTGATTATTTATAAATAAGAGGTAAATATTATGTCAATTAAAGATTATGAATTTTGGTTCGTTGTAGGAACACAGTTTCTTTACGGAGAAGATATTTTTGAAACAATTAATGCACATGCTCAGGAAATGTGCAGTGAATGGAGCAGTAAGCTTCCTTGCAGAATCGTTGCAAAACCCTGTGTAAAAACATCAAAGGAAATTCTTGATGTTATGCAGGCTGCAAACTGCGATGAAAAGTGTGCAGGTGTTATAACATGGATGCACACCTTTTCTCCGTCAAAAGCATGGATTTCCGGCTTTAATGCGCTTCAAAAGCCATATCTTCATGTGAATACGCAGTTTAACAGGGATATTCCATGGAATGATATTGATATGGATTTTATGAATCTGAATCAATCTGCTCACGGAGACAGAGAGCATGGCTTCATTTCAGCTCGTATGCGTTTGCACAGAAAGGTTATCGCAGGCTATTGGAAGGATGAAACATTCCAAAAGAAAATGGAAACATGGATTCGTGCAGCAGTAGGTGCAGCCGAATCAAGGAAAACCCATGTTCTCCGTATTTCCGATAATATGCGCAATGTTGCCGTAACAGACGGTGATAAAATAGAGGCTCAGATTAAGCTTGGCTGGCAGGTAGACCATTTCGGTGTAGGTGATGTTATTAAAGAGGTTGAAGCGGTAACAGAGGCTGAAATTGATGCACAGATGGCTGAATATGAAAAGCATTATGTTATGGATACGGATAATATAGATGCTGTTCGTTATCAGGCAAGGGAAGAGGTTGCTCTTAAAAAATTCTTAGATAAATACGATTTCAATGCTTTTCATACGAATTTTGAAGATTTGCAGGGGCTTCGTCAGCTTCCTGGTCTTGCAGCGCAGGATTTAATGCGTCAGGGCTATGGCTTTGGTGCAGAGGGCGACTGGAAGGTTGCTGCAATGCTCAGAGTTATGAAATCCATGGCAGAGGGGCTTGACGGCGGTACTGTATTTATGGAGGATTATACCTATCATTTTGAGCCGGATAATGAAATGCTTCTCGGCTCTCATATGCTTGAGGTTGATCCAAGCTGTGCAGCGGAGAAGGCTAAAATTCAGGTTCATCCGCTTGGTATAGGCGGAAGGGAAGATCCTGCAAGGCTTGTATTTAAGGCGCAGACAGGAAAAGGTATTGTTGTAACGCTTGTTGATATGGGCGATAGATTGCGTCTTATCTGCAATGATGTGGAATGTAAGGAACAGACAAATGATATGCCTAAGCTTCCTGTTGCAGGTGTACTTTGGAAGCCGCTTCCTTGTCTTCAGACCTCTGCTGAAGCGTGGATATATGCCGGCGGAGCGCATCACAGTGTGCTTTCATACAGCTTAACTGCCGATAATATGCGTGATTTTGCAGAGATTATGGGTATAGAGTTTGTTCATATCAATGAAAATACGGAAATTAATGCATTCAGAAAAGAGCTTTTCTATAATGATGTTGCCTATAAGCTTGGTATGTGAGGAATAAACGATGTTGGATGAATTAAAAGAAAAAGTTTTCAAAGCAAATCTTCAGCTTGTTGAATATGGCTTGGTTGTGCTTACCTGGGGCAATGTTTCTGCAATAGACAGGGAAAAAGGCTTGTTTGTTATCAAGCCATCGGGTGTGCCGTATGGTTCTATGACAGCTGATGATATGGTTGTTATGGATTTAAACGGAAATAAGGTTGAGGGAAAACTGAACCCTTCATCTGATACACCAACCCATCTTGAACTTTACAGAAAGTTTGATAATATCGGCGGTATTGTGCATACGCATTCAAGCTGGGCTTGCTCGTGGGCACAGGCAGGCAGAGATATACCTGCTTACGGAACAACGCATGCGGATTTTGCAAATGGTGCTGTTCCCTGTGCAAGAGGCTTAACCGAAGCAGAGGTAAACGGCGAATATGAGCTGAATACAGGCAGGGTTATTGTTGAAGAATTTGAAAAAAGGGATATAAAGGCAGAGGAATGCCCGGCTGTTCTTGTTCACCGCCACGGTCCGTTCACTTGGGGTAAAGACCCTTTCAAGGCAGTTGAAAATGCACTTATTCTTGAAGAGGTTGCTAAAATGGCTTCAAGAACAGAGCGTGTAGCTGCAATGAATGAGAATTCAAATATAGGTATAGAACAGTATCTTCTTGATAAGCATTATCAAAGAAAGCATGGTAAAAACGCCTATTATGGTCAAAATGAATAAATGAAAGGGGAGCAGACGAAAATCTGCTCCCCTTTTTGTATACCAAAACCAATGGCTGGTTTTTCTTATTTATCTTTTAATAAATACCGCTTAACTCACTGCTGAAAGCGGATGTAACAATGCTGTTTTTACTGTTTATCGCTCTTACCTT
>JAIDJS010000344.1 GCA_029052085.1 Eubacterium sp. | reverse complement strand
ATTAAACGATTATTCAAAAATCAAAAGAAAAGAATATTGGCATTTGTATTATCATTGTTCACATTTGGCTCAACTTTGACACCTGTTATTCCTGCATATGCACTTGACAGTATATCATTTGATCACAGTACATATCTTAATGCTTATTATGATTCAGGAAATTTCACAGATGCAAGTGGCAATGTTCATAATGGTCACG
The DNA here is from genome assembly GCA_029052085.1 of Eubacterium sp. Lineage (GTDB taxonomy): Bacteria > Bacillota > Clostridia > Oscillospirales > Acutalibacteraceae > Eubacterium_R. The sequence continues at coordinate 3,988 of JAIDJS010000344.1, read as the reverse complement.
GACAAGTCGCCTTTATGACCATGGCTGATGGAACTCCGGTATATTGTATTCAGTTACATGAGGGTAAAACGGGTTGCTGTTTGTTAATTTATTGTGAATATTGTTAATAATGTGTTAATAAATCATTGACCTATAATATAAGAAAGTAGTATAATTTCTCCAATGAAAAACTGAACAGGTAAGAGTTTTTCAAATATGTCTGGAGAATAGTGTGAAAAATCACACTATTCTGATTGTATTGCTCTCAAAATTTGCCGACGGCATAATTTTGAGATGGTTAAATCCCACTATATGCCTTGTCCGGCTACAACAAGGTGTTAGGAATTTTTTTTTATATTTTTTGTAGCCGGAAAGGCTATGGGAATTGATATGATTAAATCAATGACAGGCTTTGGCAGGGAAACTGCTGAAGCAAATGGTTATGTTATTACCATTGAATTGAAATCTGTTAATCACAGATACTTTGAATTTAATTGCAGATTGCCGAGGCAGTATGGATTTATTGAAGAAAAGCTGAAATCTTTTATCAATTCAAAAGTTTCACGAGGCAAGGTAGATTGCTTTGTTACGATTGAAGCATTAAATACAGATAATGCCGAAGTTGTTATAAACCACACTCTTGCATCTGCATATGTCAAAGCGCTTAAGGAGCTTTCAAATGAATATGATTTAAGAGCGGATTTCGGAACAGTTTCTGTTTCTCATTTTCCGGATGTTTTTGTACTTAAGAAGGCAGAAGAGGATGAAGAAAAGCTTTGGAATGAAGTTAAGGCTGTTGCTGAAAAGGCTGTTGATAAATTCATTGAAATGCGGGAAATTGAAGGCTCAAAAATGAAAGAGGATATCTATTCAAGAGGTCAGTTCATTCTTGATTGTGTATCTTTTATTGAAGAGCGTTCTCCCGAAACGGTTAAAGAATATAATGAAAAGCTGGTTGTCCGTGTGCATGAGCTTCTCGGCGATGTTTCACTTGATGAAAACAGAATCCTGCAGGAGGTTGCCGTTTATGCCGATAAGGTAGCGGTTGCCGAAGAAACCGTAAGGCTGCGTTCTCATATTGAACAGCTTAACAATTTCCTTGAAAGCAAAGAAGCAGTCGGAAGAAAAATGGATTTTCTTGTGCAGGAAATCAATCGTGAAGCAAACACTATCGGTTCAAAGGCAAATGATGTTGAAATTGCCCGCAAGGTTGTTGATATCAAAGCGGAAATTGAAAAAATCCGTGAACAGATACAGAATATTGAATAAGGAGATACTATGAATTTAGTTAATATCGGCTTTGGAAATCTTGTTAATGCAGACAGAGTTGTTTCAATAGTAAGTCCGGAATCTGCGCCTGTTAAAAGAATTGTTCAGGAAGCGAAATCAAATGGTAATCTTATTGATGCAACGCATGGCAGACAGACGATGAGTGTTATTATAACGGATTCAGATAATGTTGTTTTATCCTATATGGATTTGAAACAGATATCTCAAAGATTTGGCACGGAGGTTAGTGATGAGTAAAAAAGGAATGATGGTTATTTTGTCTGCACCGAGCGGCTGCGGAAAAGATACTGTTTTTCGTGAAATTTCAAGCATCAGAAATGATGTTTGCGAATCTATTTCAGCTACAACAAGGCAGCCCAGAGAGGGCGAGGCAGACGGGATTAATTATTTTTTTATTTCAACAGATAAGTTTGAAGAAATGATTGAAAAAAATGAGTTTCTTGAATATGCCAGCTATAACAGCTGCTATTACGGAACACCTGCAAAATATGCCTCTGATATGGTTGACAGCGGAAAAATCTGTTTTCTTATTATTGAGCGAAAGGGTGCTCAAAAGGTTATGAAGAACTGCCCAGATGCGGTTTCCATATTTCTTATGCCCCCGAGTATAAAAACGCTTGAAAAACGCCTTATTAAGCGTAATACGGAAACAGAAGAGCAGATTGAAAACAGACTTAGAATTGCCGAAGAAGAAATTAAATCGTCTTCAATGTTTAATTATGTGGTTGTTAATAACGAGCTTGATAAAGCCGTTGATGAAATAAATGATATTTTAAATAAAGAATTAGAAAAGCGTAATGCTTAAAGGAGAAATGACTATGTTTAATCCAGATTTAAAGAAACTTTTAAAAAATTGCAACAGCAGATACAGCCTTGTAGTGGGTACTGCTAAAAGAGCAAGAGAAATTCGCGATGATGCAGTTAAAAGAGATGAATTGCTTGATACAAAAACGGTTTCGCTTGCTATTGATGATATTATGAATGGAAAATATATTGTTGATGAGCCGGAAGAGCTCAAATCCGAAAAATGATAAATAGGCTTATTGCCACTGTAGCTGTTGAAAAAACATTTTTTAATTATGATTCGGATTATGATTATTATGTTCCGGAAGAATTGAAAGGCTCTGTTTCAATCGGAACAAGAGTTAAAATTCCGTTCGGAAAGGGTAATGTTTTAAGATATGGTATTGTGGTTAAACTATTTGAGGCTATAAACAGCGGCTTGAAAGAAATTGCCTCTGTTTCTTCAAAAGCTCCGGTTTTGTCTGATGAAATGGTTGCGCTTGCTTTATGGCTTAAGGAACGCTGCTTTTGTACTACCTATGAATGTCTGAAGCAAATGCTTCCGCGGGGAGTGGATAAAGTTGGAGACAAAAGCACCAGAATGGTAAGGCTTGTTCTTGAAAATGAGGAAAGCCTGCCGAAATTAACGCCTAAGCAGAGAACGGTTGTAAACCTGCTTTTTGATGTCGGTACGGCTTCTGTTAATGAGGTTTGTGCGTTCTGCTCGGTTGGCGAGTCTGTTGTTAAAAATTTGGTGAAATACGGGGTTTGTGAAATTTATGATAAAGAAATTTATCGTAATCCCTACAAAGTAAATGATGAGAATATCAGTCATTCTGAAATACATCTTACAAAGCAGCAAATGAATGCGTATGATATATATGCCGACATGCTTGAAACCGGTGGAGGAACCGGGCTTCTATATGGAGTAACGGGTTCGGGAAAAACAAAGGTTTACCTTAAGCTTATTGACGCTGCTTTATCAATGGGCAAAGATGTTATTGTTATGGTGCCTGAAATTGCTTTGACGCCGCAAATGCTTTCGATTTTTCATAAGCGCTACGGCAAAACCGTTGCTGTGTTTCACAGTGGTTTATCGCTTGGAGAGCGTAATGACGAATATAAGCGTGCCGACAGGGGAGAAGCACATATTGTTATCGGAACAAGAAGTGCTGTATTTGCACCGCTTCATAATCTGGGACTTGTTATTATGGATGAAGAGCAGGAGCACACTTATAAAAGTGAACGCACTCCCCGGTATCATGCAAGGCAGGTTGCAAATTTCAGATGCAAATATAATAAAGCACTGCTGCTTTTGACATCGGCAACACCAAGCGTTGAAAGCTATACAGCAGCATTGAACGGCAGGTATAAATTATGCGAGCTGACCGAAAGGTACGGCGATGCCAAGCTTCCGCAGGTTATAACAGTAGATATGAAGGCGGAGTCCAGAGCAAATAAATCGCCGATTTCAAATACCTTAAAAGAGTTAATGCAGCAAAACCTTGATGATAATAAGCAAACGATACTGCTTATAAACAGGCGTGGCTTTAATACCTTTATTGCCTGCAATTCCTGCGGTCATGTTATTACGTGTCCGAACTGCAGCATAAGCTTAACCTATCACAGCAACAATAACAGGCTTATGTGTCATTACTGTGGATATTCAAAGCCGCTGGATAACATTTGCCCTGAATGCGGCGAAAACAGTGTACGTTACAGCGGCTACGGAACGCAGAGGATAGAGGATGCTTTAAAGTTTCTGTTTCCGTCTGCCCGTGTTTTAAGAATGGATGCCGATACTACATCGGGAAAATTCAGCCATCAAAGGCTTTTTGATGCTTTTTCAAACGGAGAATATGATATTCTTATCGGCACTCAGATGGTTGCCAAAGGTCTTGATTTTCCGAATGTAACACTTGTCGGAGTCGTTAAT
>JAIDJS010000343.1 GCA_029052085.1 Eubacterium sp. | reverse complement strand
TGACACGAATGGTGGATGAGGAACGCACGCAGATTGGTGTTCTGAAAGCAATGGGCTACGGCAATGGTGTAATAACAGGCAAGTATCTGTTTTATTCCGGAATCGCAACGGTTATTGGATGGGCAATCGGATTTTTCGGCGGAACTGTCGGTATTCCAAAAATCTTCTGGTTTGCGTACAGCTCACTTTATGATTTTGCGCCAATCAAATACGTCTTCAATCTTTCGCTTGCACTCAGCACGCTTGCTGTTGCACTTATCGGTATTCTCGGAAGTGCGCTAATTTCCTGCTTCAGAGAATTATACAGCAATCCTGCGGTTCTGATCAGACCGCTGCCGGCTGCCAGCGGAAAAAGAATTCTTCTTGAACGCTTCAGGCTTCTTTGGAAAAGACTTTCCTTCCTTAAAAAGGTTACGCTTAGAAATATGTTCCGCTACAAGAAAAGGCTGTTTATGATGCTGATCGGCGTAAGCTGCTGTGCAGGTTTGGTGCTTACAGCCTTTGGAGTAAGGGATTCCATGGTTGATATTGCTTCGCTTCAGTATGATTATGTTCAGAAATATCAGATGGAAGCAACCTTCAGCAATGAAGAAGCTTTCAACAATATAACATCCGCTTCCGAGATAAAAGATTATATTACCTGTCAGGAGCTCAGAGTAGAAGTTTCAAATGAAAATGCAACAATGCGGGCAATAAATTACTACAGCTTTGATGATACAAGCAAACTTTCGGATTATTGGAGCTTTACAAACGGCAAAGAAACCGTTCCCTTTCCGCAGGCAGATATATCCTCAAAGCCGGTTATTATCAGCAAAGGAATAGCCAGCAATCTTTCGCTCTCGGTTGGGGATAAAATGATTGTTAAAAACAGTGATAATAAAGCGATCGAGGCAACCGTAAGCGGAATTTTTGATAACTATGTTGATAATTTTGTTGTTATCGCTTCGGAATCTCAGCCTTCTGCCTTTGCTGAGTGGAAAGAAAATACGGTTTTGTTCCACACAGATGCAGAAAGTGAACCGCTTGCCGAAAAGCTTATGGATATTTCGGGAGTAACAGCCGTTAATCAGCTTAGCGATACAAGACATTCCGTTGATATAGCGCTCAACAGCCTGAATTATATTATCTGGCTGATTGTGGCATTCTCAGGAGTGCTTGAATTTGTTGTAATATTCAATTTAACAAATATTAATATAGCAGAACGAAGACGTGAAATCGCAACCGTTCAGGTACTCGGCTTCTATCCAAAGGAACAGAATAGTTATGTGCTTCGTGAAAACCTTGTGCTATCTATTATTTCAAGCTTTATAGGGCTTCCGCTGGGTATACTGTTCCATTCTGCGGTTATGAAGCTTATTGTAATAGACAGGATTACCTTTGATGTTTCCATCAGACCGTCAAGCTTTGTAGTTGCAATTATATGCACCATACTTTTTGCTGTTTTGGTTAACCAGTTTATGAAGCATAAAATAGACAAAATACCTATGGCAGAATCACTTAAGGCAGTTGAATAAAAATGATTTTTGATAAAATGGAAAATATTGCTGATTATTTTGAGGATTTGCCGCTTCTTGAAAAGGTTGCCGCGTTTGTTAAGGATTTTAACGAAAACGGCAGAGAGGACGGCACCTATGAAATAGACGGTGATAAGGTTTTTGCGGTAATCAGTTCTTACAGAACAAAGCCTCAGACACCGGAAA
>JAIDJS010000342.1 GCA_029052085.1 Eubacterium sp. | reverse complement strand
AATCCATTTTAATCTCGTGAACCCAGCCCTCAGGACCTTCAATGGTACCCATCTGAATGCCTGTAAGCGTATCATAAAGCTTTTTGATAACAGGACCCATTTCGTCCATTCCGCTTGGGAAGCAGATTTCGGTGCCGTGGTCAGCGATTTTGCCGACAGGGCTGCTAAAGTCTGATGGTCCGCAAAGACCGCATTCTGCAAAATCCTTTACCTCGTCAATCTTTACAGGACGATGTTCAACCTTCATTCCGAGGATTTCTTCTGCAACAACGCAAAGAGAACGCCTTGTGATAGACGGAAGAATGGAATCGGATTTCGGAGTAACAATTGTGCCGTCTTTCGTAACGAAAAGGAAATTCGCACCGCCTGTTTCCTCAACATATGTTCTTGTGGCAGCGTCAAGGTACATATTTTCGTCATATCCCTGATTATGGGCATCAACAATTGCGTAAAGGCTCATTGCGTAGTTCAAACCTGCCTTGATATTGCCTGTTCCATGCGGAGCGGCTCTGTCAAAATCACAGACACGGATTGTTATCGGCTTTGCGCCGCCTTTGAAATAAGGACCAACAGGTGTACAGAACATTCTGAACTGATATTCATCAGCAGGCTTAACGCCTATAACTGAATTTGAACCGAACATAAACGGCCGGATATAAAGCGTTGCGCCGGAGCCGTATGGAGGAACCCATTCCGCGTTAGCCTTAACAACCTGTTCAACCGCCTCAATAAATTTATCCTCGGGGAAAACAGGCATATGAAGCCTTTTGGCGGAATCTGCAAGGCGGGCTGCATTCAAATCAGGGCGGAAGCAAACGATTCTGCCGTCTGCAGTTGTGTATGCCTTCAGGCCTTCAAAAATAGTCTGGGCATATTGAAGAACGCAGGCACATTCGCTCATGGTAATCGTATTGTCAGCTGTCAATGAGCCCTCATCCCATTTGCCGTCTTTGAAATCAGAAACAAATCTCATATCGGTAGGCATATAACCGAAGCCGAGATTTGACCAATCTATGTTCTTTTTTTCCATAGTAAAACATCCTTTCTGCTCGTTTTTTATATGGTATAATTTTACTACCATTATTTTATGTTGTCAACTATTGAGAACAGGTATAATATAATTTGTTTGTTAATTATAGAACCAAATTTGACAAATATGTAAAAAACTGATATAAATAGAGTATTATTTTAAAAATACTATTTAAATTGGAGATTTATCCTATGGAAAAAAGCAGAAGTAATTTTACAGGCAATATCGGATTTATATTTGCGGCGGCAAGCTCGGCAGTTGGTTTGGGAAATCTTTGGCGATTTCCTTATCTTGCAGCAAAATACGGCGGCGGAATGTTTCTTCTTATCTATTTTATTCTTGCAGTAACCTTTGGCTTTACTTTGATGGTAACGGAAATTGCAATCGGAAGAAAAACCCGGTTAAGCCCTATGGAGGCCTTTGGTGCTTTAAACAGGAAATGGGGCTGGCTCGGAAAGCTTACAACTTTGGTTCCCGTTCTTATTCTTCCGTATTACTGTGTTATAGGCGGTTGGGTAACGAAATACGGAATGGTTATGATTTCGGGAGATGTTGCGCAATCGGCTGATGATAATTATTTTACATCGTTTATTTCATCAACGACATCGCCGCTTATTTTCTTCCTTATATTTGCAACACTTGTTGCCGTTATTATCTTTCTTGGTGTAAATAAAGGTATTGAAAAGTTCAGTAAAATTCTTATGCCGATGCTTGTTGTGCTGACGATTGTTTTAACTGTTTTTGTTTTAACAAGAGAGGGCGCAGGAGAAGGCGTTGTTTACTATCTTAAGCCGGAAATTTCACATCTGAGCATTAAAACAATTCTTGCAGCATTAGGGCAGTTGTTCTTTTCAATGAGCCTTGCTATGGGAATTATGATTACCTACGGTTCTTATGTCAGAAAGGAAGACAGAATTGAAAAATCTGTTCGCCGAATAGAGTTTTTTGATACACTTATTGCATTTCTTGCCGGTTTGATGATTGTTCCTGCGGTTTTTGCCTATTCCGGCGGAAACGCAGATGCTCTCGGCAAAGGACCGAGTCTTATGTTTGTAACTCTTCCAAAGGTGTTTAACGGAATGCCGTTCGGAGGCGTTGTCGGAGCACTTTTCTTTGTGCTGGTATTCTTTGCTGCGCTGACAAGTGCTGTTTCCGTTATGGAGGCGATTGTTGCCGGTATTGATGATAAGTATAAAATCGGCAGAAAGAAAGCAACGGCTATCGTTTATGTTTATGCTGTTGCAATCGGTGTTTTCTGCTCGCTTGGCTTTGGCATTCTGAATCATATCAAGCTTTTTGGCTTTGATATTTTAGATTTTCTTGATTTCCTTTCAAACAGTGTTATGATGCCGGTTGTAGGAATGCTTACCTGTATTGTTGTCGGCTTTATTGTTAAGCCAAAAACAATTATTGAAGAAGTGGAAACCAACGGTAAATTCAAGATGAAAAAGTTTTATACCGTTATGGTAAAATGGGTTGCGCCTGTTTTCATTTTTATCATTCTTGTTAGCTCGGTGCTTGAAGCGCTTGGGGTTATTTCTATCTGATGAATTGAAAATGCTTGATAGTAATTATTGAAAGTGTTATGATTCAAAGTAGCAATATATTTGTTTTTAAGAAAACGGAGGATTAATAAATGGTTAAAGTAACAGATAATATTAAATATATAGGTGTAAATGATAAGGATCTGGATCTTTTTGAAAGTCAGTATATCATCCCGAATGGTATTGCGTACAATTCTTATATTATTCTTGATGAAAAAATCGCTGTTATGGATACTGTTGATGCAAGAAAAACAGATGAATGGCTTGAAAATCTTGAAAAAGAGCTTGACGGCAGAGCGCCGGATTATCTTGTTATTTCTCATATGGAGCCTGATCATGCTTCAAATATCAAGCTTATTACGGAAACATATCCGTCTGTAACGCTTGTAGGAAATGCAAAAACATTTGCTATGCTTCCTCAGTTTTTTGATATTGATGAAAGCGTTTCAAAGCTTGTTGTTAAAGAAGGGGATGTTCTTTCTTTGGGCAGCCATACATTGTCATTTATAATGGCACCAATGGTTCATTGGCCGGAGGTTATGGTTTCTTACGAGGAAAGCGAAAAAGTGCTTTTTGCTGCTGATGCCTTCGGAAAATTCGGAGCTTTGGATTGTGATGAGGACTGGGCTTGTGAGGCAAGAAGATATTATTTCAACATTGTAGGAAAATACGGCGGCCCTGTTCAGACGCTTCTGAAGAAAGCTTCAGCGCTTGATATTCAGATTATCTGCCCGCTTCACGGACCTGTTCTGTCTGAAAATCTGGAATACTATATGAATCTCTATAATATCTGGTCTTCCTATGGTGTTGAGGCAGAGGGCGTATTTATTGCTTATGCTTCCATTCACGGCAATACAGAAAAGGCGGCATTCAAGCTTAAGGAAATTCTTGAAGCAAAGGGCTGCAAAAAGGTTCCGATTACGGATTTGTCAAGAGATGATATTGCAGAAGCAGTTGAAGATGCGTTTAAATACGGAAAAATGGTGCTTCTTGCGGCAAGCTATGACGGCGGTGTATTTCCGCCAATGGAAGCATTTTTACACCATCTTAAAAGCAAGGCTTATCAGAACAGAACGGTAGCGCTTGTTGAAAACGGTTCCTGGGCTCCCTGCGCAGGCAGGGCTATGGCATCTGTTTTAGAGCCTATGAAAAATGTTTCCATCTGCGAAAACAGAGTTTCAATAAAATCAACAATGAAAGCTGCAGATATAGAAGCATTGGAAGCTCTTGCTGATGAGATTATGAAATAAATATGATTTTTACCTATGTGCCTCCCTTGTTTTAGGGAGGCTTTTTGATTTGCAGATAATAGCAAAATCTGTTAAAATTTTAATTCAATTTTATTTTCAATATTACTTGATAAATACTTATATTTACATTATAATTGAATATGTAATAAATCATTAAAGGGGTATTTCTTTATGGCACAGGTAAAAACGTATACTAAAAAAGAACGCAATATGTACCTTACGGGGCTGTTCGGGCAGAATATGATTTATAATATTGTTGCTACGGGGCTTTATTACTATTTCCAGAATGTAATATGCCTTCCTGCGATTGCCCTCGGCTGGATTTTTGCCATAGCAAGGGTCTGGGATGCGATTAATGACCCTATGATGGGTACAATTGTAGACAAAACAAAAACAAAATGGGGCAAATGCCGTCCCTATCTTATTTTTGCTCCTGCTGTAATCTGTGTTATAACCTGCGTTGCATTTTTAAACGGCAACTATGCAGCCGCAAAGGAAGACGGAAATAATACAGCTATGATTCTTATTGTTGCGTGGGCAGCACTTTCCTATATTTTATGGGGTATGAGCTACACGGTTGGTGATATTCCGCTTTGGGGAATTATCAGCCGTATGAGTGAGGATGAAAAAGACCGTTCAACGCTGATTTCTCTTGCAAGAATAATGGCTTCCATTGCAGGCGGCTTTGTTGTTGTTTCCATTGTTGCTGTTTCGCAGGCAGCAAACGGATTGCTTCAGAAGGCAGCAGATGCACAGGCAGGCTTTATCATTGTCGGTATTTTGTTTACCGTTATTGCGTCTGTTCTCTTCCAGTTTGCAGGTATCGGAACAAAAGAAAAGGTGCCTGTTTCCGAAGAAACAAAAACAATGAAGGAAAGCTTTGCTCTTATGTGGAACTGCAAGCCCTTCAGAAGAATTCTTATCAGCGGAATTCTTCGTTCCCCGATGCAGCTTATGATGATTGTTGTAATGACATTGTTTGCTTATTATTACTGCAGCGGTAATTTAGCCAATGCGTTTACCAGTCCTAAGGTTCTGCTTATCATTGCCATTATAGGCGGCGGATTTTTCCTTGGTCAGTTTGTTTCGATGGGCATTTGTCCGAATCTTCTTAAGAAGTATGACAGCAAAAAGGTTTACAATGTATTCGGTATCGGTTCGGCAATTCCGATGGCACTTATTTTTGTTATTTATATGATAGACCCAACAGGTCTTGATAAAATGCACTGGGTAATTATTCTTGGTATTCTTATTTTTGGTGCCGGTGCCGGTCTTGGCGGCTCAAGTGTTTGCCAGTCTGTTATGATTTCAGATTGTATTGATTATGAGGAATATCATCACGGCTTCCGTCCGGATGGTGTATTTTTCAGCGGTCAGAGCTTTATTACAAAGTTTCAGGCGGGCGTTGCTTCCATTGTTTCGGCGTATGTTTATGCGGCAGTTGGTTATACGGATGTCAACATTTCCGCAATGAATGCTGCACTTGAAAAGGGTGCAAGCTTTGCTGCTGATTATCCTGATTATGCAAAAGCAATGTGGCTTCTTATTTCCATTCCGCCTGCAATCGGTATGGCAATTTCCATTATTCCTACTCTTAAGTATGAGATAGACAGAAAATCGCATGATAAAATGCTTGCTGAGCTTGTTGAAAGACACAGTGAAGAAGCGTAAAATCCGCATAAGAATTTTTCAGAGGGCTTTATGCCCTCTGTTTTTTATATTTTTGCGATGATATCCGTCAAACGATTATGACGCTTTCTATAAAGCGACATTTTTTTTGCACAATTCTATATATAATGTGTTGAACGGGGAGAAGAATTTGATTTTACGGATGTGTAAAAATGAAAACTATAACCCGAAAAAAGCAGGAGCTTGCCGAAAAAACAGATAGATTAAAACAAAGAAGAATAATTGAGGCAATTATGTATTTTGCAGTTGGTTTTATGTTAAGCAGCTGCGAGGTTTTAAAATCGGCATCACCTTTTTCTGTTTCGCTTATTTCCGTTTCAAAGAAGAATTATTTTATTTTCACGGCGCTTGGCAGTACGTTCGGATATCTTTTATTCTGCTCGGATCAGTTTGCAAGATATGCTGCTGCAATACTTATTGTATCGCTCGGAACGTTTGCCGTTTCCGTTGCCGATATGAAAAATCAGCCGTATATGCCTATGCTGATTTCCTTTTTATCACTGCTTTCAACCGGTATAGTTGTTGATGTAAAAACAGGAGCAATGCTTGCGCAGTATGGTTTAACCTTTGCCGAAAGCATGCTTGGCCTTGGCGGATCATTCTTCTTCTTTAAGGCTGTAAACTGCAACTTCCGCCGTTTTCGCTTTAAGGCACTGCCCGTTTCGGATTTAACCTGTATTATTATATCCTGCTCGGTTGTATTGATGAGCCTTTCACGGCTTAATATCGGCGGAATTTCTCCTGCAAGAATCGTTGCCGTAATTCTTGTTTTGCTGGCTTCAAAGTGCGGCTCCTATCAGATTGGAACCATTCTTTCGCTGGCACTCGGCTTATCGCTCGGACTTCAGAGCAATGATACAATGTATCTCGCAGGAGCGTATGCTTTTTCAACAATGCTTGCTTCGCTTTTCAGCCCTGTCGGAAAATGGAATGCGGCTATTTCCTTTTGTGCGTCAACAGTTCTGTTTTCGCTTGCTTCGGGAAGCGCATCGGGAATGTTTATTTCGATAGAAACAATAGCTTCAAGTCTGGTTTTTGCACTTATTCCAAACAAAGCTTTTGCTAAACTCGAAGAACTGTTTCACGGAAGTGCAGATATTACGCCTGACGGCTCACTTCGTCAAAGCCTTGTTGTAAGGCTTCGCTTTGCTGCCTCGGCAATGAATAATATAAGTGAATGCGTAAACGAGGTTCGCGAAAAAATAAATGAAATAAACGAAAGAAATGCTGAAAAATCAAAGGAAAGTTTAACGAAAGAGGAGTATATTTCCGAAGAAATCATTAACAGAAAAACGAATGAAATAAGAGTTGTTGCTTCTGATCAGTTTTTCTCTATTGCCGATATGCTTGCCGATCTTGCAAGAGAATTTGATGAGGCCGAATATTTTGATAATATTGCGGCAGGCAGGATAAGAAGACTGCTTGGAGAATATGAGATTTATCCTAAGAATATTTCTGTTATTGAGGATAAATTCAGCAGGGTAAGAATTGAAATTGTTACGAATGGCAGAGAGGTTGCTCTTTCAAAGCCTGAAATCAAAAAAGAGATTTCAAAAATCTGCGGAAGAAATTTTGAAAAGGGAAGGGTAACTCATTTTCGTGATGAAACGATGGTTACCTTTGCCGAACGGCCGAATTACAGCTTTGAAATAGGCTTTGCGCAGCACTGTGCAGAAGGAAAGCTCTGCGGAGATACAATAAAGCTTGTTAATGACAGCCGGGGTCACAGCATACTTATTATCAGTGACGGAATGGGCAGAGGAAACAGGGCGGCACTGGACGGAGCAATGGGCGCAGGGCTTCTTTCCCGCCTGCTTTCGGCAGGTTTTGGATTTGACAGTGCACTTAAGGTAGTAAATTCCGCGCTTCTGGTTAAGTCAAATGAAGAAAGCCTTGCAACAATTGATTGTGCATCTGTTGATTTATTTACGGGCAGGGTTGATTTATACAAGGCAGGTGCGCCTGCAACCTTTATAGTAAAGGGAAACAGGGTAACAAAATGCGAATTAACCTCTATGCCTGCAGGCATTTTAAGAGGTATTGAATTTGCAAAGCGAACGGCTGTTTTAAACAGGGGCGATCTGATTGTTATGATGAGCGACGGAATAACGGAGCTTGGCGGAGAATGGCTTTCGGCACTTTTAAAGGGTTTTGAGAATCATACTCCGCAGGAGACGGCGGATATTATTCTGAAAGAGGCGCTTAATGTTGCTGAGGGACAAAAGGAAGACGATATGAGCGTTATTGCGGCAAGGCTTAAATAATATTATATAATTCGGGGAGCGTTTTTAATGTGTGGAATTATCGGATATATCGGAACAAGTGAAGCAACCGGAATACTTATTCAGGGGCTTAAGGATTTAGAATACAGAGGATATGACAGCGGCGGTATAGCTGTTTTGGATAAAAACAGGCTTAGCCTTACAAAGGCGAAAGGCGAAATCAAGAATCTGGAAAAAAAGCTTGACGGCTGTGAAATAAGGGGCAGTCTCGGCATTGGTCATACACGCTGGGCAACACACGGAAAGGCGAATGAAACAAATGCGCATCCCCATTGCTCAAAGCATTTTGCCGTTGTTCATAATGGCATTATTGAAAACTACAAGGAAATCAGAGAAAGCCTTGCAATGAACGGAATTACCTTCGAAAGCGAAACGGATACAGAGGTGATTCCGAAATTGCTTGAACTGAATTATAATGGTGATGTACTTGAAGCAATCAAAAAAACGGTTAAGCTTCTGGAGGGCTCGTATGCGCTCGGAATTATTTGTACAGATTGTCAGAACGAATTTTACTGTACCAAAAAAGGCTCTCCGCTTATTATCGGCTTGGGAGAGGGCGAAAGCTTTATTGCCTCTGATATAAATCCTCTGCTTCATTATACAAGCAAGGCCGTTTATCTTGAGGATGGCGAAACGGCAAGGATTTCAACAGATGGAATTCAGGTTTACAGCAAGGATTTCAACGAAATTGAAAAAGAAGTAAAAACAATAACGCTTAATAAAAATGCTGCCGATAAGGGCGAATTCAGGCATTTTATGCTTAAGGAAATCTATGAGGAACCTTCTGTTGTTAAGGATTCTCTTAATGCCGTTACAGATGACGGCGAGCCCGTATTTTCCGATATTCCTTTTACGGAAGAGGATTTCAGGCGGCTTAACCGTGTTTACATTGTTGGTTGCGGTTCTGCATATCATGTTGGCCTGATTGCAAAATATAATTTTGAAAAGATTGCAAAAATCCCTGCCTTTGCTGAATATGCAGGCGAATTCAGATATGCCGATCCCGTTGTTGATGAAAACTGCCTTGTTATTATTATCAGCCAGAGCGGCGAAACGGCAGACAGTCTTGCGGCATTGAAGCAGGCAAAGGAAATGGGCGCAAAAACAATCAGCATTGTGAATGTTCCCGAAAGTACAATTGCGAAGGCAAGTGATTATAACATCTTAACGCTTGCAGGCACGGAGGTTGCCGTTGCAACAACAAAGGCATTTTCGTGCCAGCTTGCCGTTTTGAATACGCTTTGCCTTTATACGGCAAGGAAACGGAATGCCTGCACGGAGGTGTTCAGTGAAATTGCGGTTAATATGAGTCAGCTGCTTCCCAAGAAGATAGAAAGGGTTATTGCAAGGTCCGGTGAGCTTCATAATCTTGCAAAGGAGTTAAAGGATATAACAAGATGCTTTTTTCTTGGCAGAAATGTAGATTTCGGCGTTTCTCTTGAGGGTGCATTAAAGCTTAAGGAAATCAGCTATATCGATTGCGTCGGCTATCCTGCAAGTGAGCTGAAGCACGGCACGATAAGCCTTATTGAAAAGAATACAGTCTGCATAGGGCTGATAAGCAATGCAGACCTGCTTCCAAAAACCGTTTCAAATCTGATTGAGGTTGCGGCAAGGGGTGCAAGAGTGATTGTGTTTGCTCCCGAAAGTCTTGCCGGCGATTTGGAGCAGTTTGAAACGGTTATAACCTATCCCGATTCCATTCCGTTTCTAACCCCGTCAATCGAGGTTATTCCGCTTCAGCTTCTTGCGTATTATGTTGCTGATGAAAAAGGGCTTCCTATTGATAAACCAAGAAATCTTGCAAAGTCGGTTACGGTTGAATAAGAGTCGGATTAGCTTGCTTCAAGTCAGAACCCTATTGATATCAACTTTAATATCCAATAAATAAAGCCACGGTTTAACCGTGGCTTATGTTTTATGTTATTAATATTTTTTAAGCTGATCCTCGTCAAAGGTTTCAAGGAATTCATCGTATGTGCCTTTATGGTCAACCATTTTATTGCCTGAAACTTCAATGATTCTGTCTGCAACCGTCTGGATGAACTGATGGTCATGCGATGTAAAGAGAACGGTTTCGGGATAACGGATAAGTCCGTTATTAAGTGCTGTAATAGACTCAAGATCAAGATGGTTTGTAGGCTCGTCAAGAACAAGTACATTGGCGCCGCTGAGCATCATTTTGCAAAGCATGCAGCGAACACGCTCGCCTCCTGAAAGCACGTTGGACATTTTAAGGGCATCATCGCCGCTGAAAAGCATTCTGCCGAGCCAGCTTCTGATATCTGTTTCAAGCGTTTGGGTTGTGTACTGGCGAAGCCAGTCTATAAGATTAAGGTCCACACCGTCAAAATACTCACTGTTGTCGCTTGGGAAGTAGCTCTGTGAGGTTGTAACGCCCCATTTGAATTCGCCCTCATCCGGCTCCATTTCGCCCATAATGATTTTGAAAAGCGTTGTTTTTGCAACAACATCTGAACCTACAAAAGCAACCTTCTCTCTTGGATGAATAACGAATGAAATATCATCCAGCACCTTTCTGTCGCCTATTGTTTTGGTAAGATGGTCAACACGGAGCAGGTCATTTCCGCATTCTCTGTCCGGTTTAAAGTCAACATACGGGAAGCGTCTTGATGAAACCGGCATTTCAATCATTTCAAGGGCATCAAGCTGTTTCTTACGGCTGGTTGCCTGCTTTGATTTAGAAGCGTTGGCACTGAAGCGCTGAATAAATTCCTGCAATTCCTTGATTTTCTGTTCGTTCTTTTTGTTCTGATCTCTCTGCTGACGCTGGCGCATCTGGGTATATTCATACCAGAAATCGTAGTTTCCTACATACATCTGAATTTTACCGAAATCAACATCGCAGATATGGGTGCAGACCTTATTCAGGAAATGTCTGTCATGAGAAACAACGATAACCGTGTTTTCAAAATCAAGAAGAAAGTTTTCAAGCCAGCGGATAGCGGATAAATCAAGATGGTTTGTAGGCTCGTCAAGAAGAAGCACATCGGGGTTTCCGAAAAGAGCCTTTGCAAGAAGCACCTTAACCTTTAAGTCAGACGGAAGCTCAGCCATTTTAAGATAATGGTATTCATCTGTAACGCCAAGTTTGTTGAGCATAAATTCTGCGTCCGATTCGGCGTTCCAGCCGTCTAAATCGGCAAATTCCGCTTCAAGCTCGCCTGCGCGGATGCCATCCTCTTCGCTGAAATCAGGTTTTGCATAAAGGGCATCCTTTTCCTCCATAATTTCAATAAGGCGGGGATTTCCCATAAGAACCGTTCTTACAACCTCATATTCATCATATTTAAAGTGATCCTGCTCCAGAACCGAAAGTCTTTCGCCGGGTGTCATAAAAACATCGCCCTTTTGAGGTTCCAAATCACCGCTTAAAACCTTTAAAAAGGTTGATTTGCCTGCGCCGTTTGCGCCGATGATACCATAGCAGTTGCCGGGAGAGAATATAACATTAACTCTTTCAAATAAAGCTTTGCCGCCGAACTGAACGGTAACATTATTTGCCTGTATCATAATTTTTCCTCCATATAATATACTTTTTAACTATTCAAAATAACGCATATATTTTACTACACTTATATATTAAATACAAGTATAATTTAATTTATTATATTATTTGGTTGATTTTAAAGCTTTTAGAATGTATAATATAAATAATTATGCCTATACAAAATTTGATAAATTACGCATACAGGCAAACCGGCAGGTTTAAGCTGTGTTCGGATTTAAGGAGAAACTATGGATATTAAAATATCGCCGTCAATGCTCGCATCGGATTTTGCCAATTTTGAAGCAGAGCTGAATAAATGTGAAAATGCTGGTGCAGAGCTTATTCATCTTGATGTTATGGATGGGCATTTTGTGCCGAATATTACAATCGGTGCGCCTGTTATTAAAGCGCTTAAAAGTGTTTGCAGTGTTCCGTTTGATGTTCATCTTATGATTTCCGAGCCGTTAAAGTATATTGAAGATTTTGCTGATGCAGGTGCGGATCTTATTTCGTTTCATATCGAAAGCGAAAGCGATACTGAAAAAACGATAGATAAAATTATTTCCTGCGGCTGCAAGGCTGCGCTTGCTGTTAAGCCGGGAACAAGTATTGATACGGTTTATCCGTTTATGGATAAGCTTTCTATGGTGCTTGTTATGACGGTTGAGCCGGGCTTCGGCGGCCAAAGCTTTATGGCGGATATGATGCCGAAAATTGAAAAGCTCAGAAAGGATTATCCTGATGTTGATATTCAGGTAGACGGCGGAATTAATGCTGAAACCGTAAAGGTTTGTGCAAGAGCAGGGGCTAATGTTTTTGTTGCAGGCTCGGCAGTATTCAAAAGCGAAAATCCTGCTGAAACCATTTCTCTCTTAAAAAGGAATGCAAGAGGTATATGAAAAAAAGAAAGAGAAAGCGTTTTTATAAAAATGTAAAGCGAAATCAAACCTGGACTGAGGAGGTTCAGGGCAGAGAAATTGATTTTGCGGATAAATATGCTGATGACGGAATTTATTCTGATAAATTTGATTATTTACGATC
>JAIDJS010000341.1 GCA_029052085.1 Eubacterium sp. | reverse complement strand
ATATTTAAGACTAAGTCAGGCTGAAAGGGAATTAAAGCTGAAAAAAGGAGAACTCAAATGATAGCACTTGGATCAGACCACGCAGGATTTCCGCTTAAAGAGGAAATAAAAAAATACCTTGAAGAAAAGGGAATAGAGTATAAAGATTATGGCTGTTATACGCCTGAAAGATTTGATTATGCCATTGCAGCACAGAAGGCTTGCGATGGTGTTGTAAACGGAGAATGTGAAAAAGCCATCCTTTGCTGCGGAACAGGAATCGGTATCTCAATGGCAGCAAATAAGGTAAACGGAATACGTGCCTGCGCTTGCTCTGATTATTTCAGTGCAAAATATACAAGGTTACATAATGATGCAAACTGTCTTTGCCTTGGCGACAGAGTTATCGGAGCCGGTCTTGCTATTGAGTTGGTTGATGTTTTTCTGAATACAGAGTTTGAAGGCGGCCGCCACCAGACAAGAGTAGACCAGGTAATGGCTATTGAAAAAGGCGAAAAGCTTTACTAATTAAACATTATGAGCGATTTTATATCGCTCTTTTTTGTTTTATAATCTTGACAGTGTTAAGATTGAATGCTATAATCTTATCATTGTTAAGATTAGGGGGTCATTATGGATAATACTTTATACCATCACGGTGCATTAAAGCAGGAACTTATGGAAAAGGGGCTTTTGCTTATCAATAAATACGGCGAGGAAAATTTGTCATTAAGGAAGCTTGCTTCGGAATGCGGAGTCAGTAATGCTGCGCCTTATGCGCATTTTAAAAATAAAGAGGATTTAATATCAGAAATTCAGAATTATGTTATGCGCTTGTTTACTGCTTATCTTGAAAAAGCACTATCCGAATATGCGGAAAGCAAGGATGTTTTTATAATGCTTGGAAAGGCCTATGTAATGTTCTTTTACAAAAATCCTGCATACTTTCATTTCCTTTTTTCAAGAAAAAACATTAAAGTAAGTATTTCTCTTGACGATTTCGGGGAGAATGCACCTTTTGACATACTAAAGAAAACGGCTTCAAAGTATTTTTCAAAACTGAATATGCCGGAATATGAGATTGAGAATATAGTCATCGCAATGTGGGCTTTGGTGCATGGACTTTCTGCGATAACGGTTATGCCAAATGTTGTAGGCAATGAAAATTGGGAAGAAAGAGTTGAAGCGGTTTTAAGAACAGCAGGATTTTCAAGGTAAGGAGAACGGAAATGAATTTGATTATTCACGATATGGAGAAAGCACATTTTGAGGCGCTTTTTCCGAATATTGATAAGAATGCTAAGATTATTTGCGATAACGGCAATATCAAAAGCTGCATCGGCTGTTTTGGCTGCTGGATAAAAACCCCCGGCAGATGTGTCATCCATGATGGATATGAAAATACGGGCAGTGATTTTTCAAAGGCGGATAATGTGATTGTTATAAGCAAATGCACCTATGGCAGCTATAGCCCATTTATAAAGAATGTGCTTGACAGGGCGCTTTCCTATATGCTTCCGTCTTTCGAGATAATTAATAACGAAACGCATCATAAGCAAAGATACAAAAGAACATTTCATTATCATGTGTTTTTCTATGGAAATGATATTACCGAAGAGGAAAAGGCAACTGCTGAAAAGCTTGTTCAGGCAAACAGCATTAATTATCACGTGAAAAGCTTTGAGGTTCATTTTTTCAATTCGGCTGATGCTCTGTGCGGAAAGGTGGAAAGCTTATGAAAACAATTATAATTAATGCAAGTCCGAAACCTAAAAACAGCAACACGGAAAATTATCTTAAGCATTTGATATCAAAGCTTCCGAAAAACGAAACATATGTCTGCAAGCTGAATGAAGTAAACATAGATGAAATACAAAACTGCCGTTCACTCATATTTGCTTTTCCGCTTTATGCAGACAGCCT
This sequence comes from Eubacterium sp., assembly GCA_029052085.1. Classification (GTDB taxonomy): domain Bacteria; phylum Bacillota; class Clostridia; order Oscillospirales; family Acutalibacteraceae; genus Eubacterium_R. The sequence goes on along the minus strand of JAIDJS010000341.1, from coordinate 2,832 downwards.
GCCGTCAGAACTTTTAAAGCTTCTTTGCGAGCTGGAAAGCATAGGATTAAGTAAAGATATTATGGTATTTGCAGTTGCCAATAATGGCTTTTTTGAGGGAACGCAAAATCATATTGCTTTTGATATAATAAAAAATTGGTGCGCCCGAGCAGATGTAAAATGGGGGCAGGGCATCGGAATCGGAGCAGGGGAAATGAGTCCTGCAATTGCAAATAGTCCTTTGAAAAAAAGCCCGTTTGTTTTGCTTGATTCTGTATTTGACAGTATGGCGTATAATATTATAAACCACAATTCGGCTGAAAATGTTTTTGTTTCTCCGAAATTTCCGCGATTTCTTTGGAAAATAGCAGGAACATATACATTTTGGCTTCCTAAAGCAAGAAAAAATGGGTTAAAAGGTAAGGATATATTTACAAAAAGCTGATTTTTGTGTACTTTCATATAAGACTGTGCTATTATATGTTTGGTGATTAGTTTGAAAAAGTCTGTAAAAGCTGCTTTTTGCGGAATGGCGGCGGCGCTTTCCGTTGCCCTGATGTTTGCAGGAAGCCTGTTTTATGTTTTTGCCTATGCAATACCTATGCTTCTTGGAATTATAGTTTTTATGATTCATAAAACCTTTGGCAGGAGCTATGCGTTTTATGTTTATCTTGCAGCATCTATACTATCTATGCTGTTTGTTCCTGATAAAGAAACGGCACTTATGTATGCACTTTTCTTTGGATACTATCCGATAGTTAAGCATTATATTGAAAGGATTAAAATAAAAGCGCTTTCGCTTTTATTAAAGCTTTTGCTTTTTAATCTTTCAGTATTCGTTATAGAAATTCTTTGCGTAAAATTATTCAATATCCCTTTTTTTGATGATGGTGTTTTCTCAAAATCAATGCTTATATTTTTTGCCGTTGCAATGAATCTTTGCTTTGTTATGTATGAGGGATTTCTTAAAAATTACAAAATAATCTATGAAAGAAAAATAGAGCCGCGGATATTAAAGGCTTTAAAATGAAAAAAGACATTCTAATCAAGAATGTCTTTTTTCTTTATTGATTCTTATTTATAAATTCTTTCAATTCTTGGATTAACCAACAGTGGGGAAATATCTGCGCTGGCGATATCGCCGGCTTTAACATCAGAGCCTGTTATATCAACCGCTGTGTGCGAAAGCCCGATTTTTCCGATGACTCTGAACATTCTGCCGTTAATTCTTACATAAGTCTTTTTCTTCTGTAAAAACTGCTTAAAAACGGAAAGAACAGAATGCAGACTGATTTCCTCCTTTTCCTGTGTAAGACCAAATCCGTCATAGTGACCGAACGGAACAATAGCTATTTTAGTTTCCACAGTTGTTTTAAATGTACCCATATATCCGATTGAATATCCTGCAGGCACAGTTTTGATTTCAATAACCTCTGCTTCAAGAGAGCCGAGTCTGTTCAGTTTTGTTTTACTTCTTGTTATAACTCTTCCCGTAAAAGCAGAGCCAAGTCTTACACTGTCAAGGCATACATCCTCAACATTCAAAAGAGCAGGGGAGTTCGCACAATGAAGTGTACCAACGTTATAGCCTGCCTCTTCAATTTGCTTCATAGTATCCTTAAATAAGGCAAGCTGCGCTTTCGTTAATTCAGTGTTTCCGAATGCGTCAGAAAAGTGTGTGTAAGCACCGACAAATGCAAGATGTTCAGCTTTATAGCATGCAATGGCTTTGCTTACTTCACTTGGCATAAAGCCGTATCTTCCCATTCCCGTGTCAATTTTAAGATGACACTTTGTTTTAACGCCGAGCTTTGCTGAAGCATCATTCATAACCTTGCAGGCTTCGGCTGATCCGATTGTTGCAATGCAGCCGTTTTCAGCAATTATTTTTGCTTCCTCTTCAATGCAGGTTGAACGCATAACAAGAATGTCTTCATCATCAAGAATTTCTTTTAAAATCGGAATATCCGTAACCTCTGTTACAGCAAAGGTCTTTATTCCGCTTTCCTTTAAAATGGTTGTAAATTCCCTGATTCCGAAACCGTATCCGTTGCCCTTAACAACTCCGATAAGAGGCACATTTGCCTTCTCTTTAAGGAGTTCTATATTCTCAATCAGTTTTGATTTTTCAATAACATATCTGCTCATTTTAATTCACACTAATCACTTTTTAATTTTCATTGCAAGGTTGTAAATATTGTAAACAGGCTTATTAATTACATAATCAAATTCGCCGATAAATTCTTTCATATATCCGCCGAAGCCGTGTTTAAATCTCCAAAGCCCGTAATGCGGGTTATCCGGATTCTGACAATCTCCGCTGATGCCGCCGAAATCATAAACCTCACAGCCGCATTCCATACCCCATTGCATCATTGCCCATTGAAGAGCATAGTTTGGATAAACATTTCTATGGGCATTGGATGATGCACCGTATTGATATTTCATAACATTTCTGCCCCATTTGATTGCAATGGTTCCTGCAATAGCCTGTCCGTTATAGTAAGCCATATAAAGCCTTGCATCTTCGCCCATGCAGTTGAGAATCTGTTCAAAATATGCCTTTGGTCTTGTTGAAAAGCCGTCTCTGTCGCCGGTTTCCTGCATGATTCTGACAAAATCGTCAAGTGCTTCATTGCCCATTATTTTTACTTCAACGCCTTTTTTAGGTGCTTTTCTGATTCTGTTTCTGTAATCTGCTTTAAATGTAAGCATTAATTCGTCTTCTGATAAGTTATTGTAATCAAAGCAGTAAACAAAACGCGGCTGAACATTTTCAAAATCCATACAGCCCGGGTTTAATTCCTTAAAGCCCTTTTCGATTAAATGCTTTTTGTATGCCTCGTTCTGAAT
>JAIDJS010000340.1 GCA_029052085.1 Eubacterium sp. | reverse complement strand
CCATAAACATTCCCCTTTAACATAAAAATATGGTAATTAAGTTTAACATAAACAGAATAAGTTTTCAAGATATCGAATTCATAGGCTTGCAGAGAAAAACACAAAATGTTAGGATATACTTATTGATAACCGCTATAATGAAAATCACAATGGAAAGGAGAGAAAATATGAACTGGGCAAACGGTATACAAAATGCAATCAATTATATTGAAGAGCACCTAACCGAAAACATTGATTATGATGAAGTTGCAAAAGAGGCTGCATCATCAAGCTTTTATTTTCAAAAGATTTTCGGAATACTCTGCGGATATTCGATTGGCGAATATATAAGAAACAGACGGCTGACTCTCGCCGGCAAAGAGTTAGCAACAAAAGGCAGCAAAGTAATTGATGTTGCACTTAAGTATGGCTATAATTCCCCTGAAAGCTTCACAAGAGCTTTTACAAAATTTCACGGCATTTCTCCTGCTGGTGCAAAGAAAAATGGCTCAAAGCTGAAAACATTTTCTCGCTTATCTGTTAGTTTAATATTGAAAGGCGGTAGTATTATGAACTACAAACTTGTTGAAAAGGAAGCATTCACGGTGCTTGAAAAGGTTGAACCACACAAAATTGATGACAGTATAAACAAAAACTCCATTCCGGCATTCTGGGAGCGTGCACATCAGGACGGAACAGTTAAAACACTGCTTGAAAAAACAACAGATAAATCATTTATCTTTGGTATCTGCTATGGAAACTCTCCAACGGATAAAAAGACATTTGATTATTCAATAGCAGCTGTTTGCAATAAAGATATTGATATTCCAAACGGCTTCAGAATCAACGAAATTCCTGCAAGGAGCTGGCTTATATTCGATTGTATCGGTCCTATGCCGGAAGCTATGCAGAATACATGGCATAAGATAACCGCTGAATTCTTCCCGACAGCAGATTATTTGCCAACCTATGAAATGGATATTGAAGCCTATCCTTCCATGGAAATGAATTCAGAGAATTACAAAAGCGAAATCTGGATACCGATTAAAAAGTCATAACAACCCAAGAAAAGAGCAGCTGAATAAATCAGCTGCTCTTCACTTATATGTATTAAATTAAATTTTTGAGATTATCAATTCGTTCGGGATTATCCGTTGAAGCCCATTCTTTAAGCTTATTGCATGGAAACTGACTGCATTTTCCGCAATGCTCCTGTTTCTTTTCACAATTGCACTGATAAAGCTCACAATCGCCCCAAAACACATTTCCTTTAATCTCCTTGCAGCCTTTGCAATTCATTTCTTCCTTATATTTGCAGATATCACAATCAATACCGCAGACACTGTAATTCGCCATAAACAATCCCCCTCCAATTGATGATACAACGTTTTATGAGGTTATTATATCATAAAACTATTATTCTAAACAATACTTTTTAAATATGACAATAATTTATCTTTTTCATTTTCATAAAAAACAATATGCTTCATCGTTTCTTTCACTTGGTCAATACCAAGCTTTTGTTCAGCTTTATCGTTGCACTCAATAAACAATGCCCGTTTAACATTATATTCCAGCCATTCGAGTCTGCCGATATTGCTATAGTATAAATCCTCCCAGTCAGCATTAAAGTCACCGTATTCAGCTATATAGGACTTAATAAAAGCATCCAGCAAATCATAATTTATTCTGCATTGCTCATAACCGCACCAGCAAAGAGAAAGCTGAAAAAGCTCGGTAAAAGGATTACCGTAATTCAAACATTCCAAATCAATAATTTGAGGTTTATTATCAACCCACAAAACATTTTTGCTGTCCATATCTCCATTGGATACACACACTGTTTTCGGAATTCTTTTATAAGCCAGATTACCCTTTGACATTGATTTATAAAGAAGCTCTTTATTAGCTGATAATAATTTCGACACCTTGGGGCATATATCTTTTGCTTTTTCTATATAGAAATCCCAATCAATGACTACATCGCTTTTTTCAGCATATTCTTCTGAACATTCCAATTTATGTATTCGTGCTAATACTTTACCAACAGTTTCACAATGCTCTTTTTTTATTCTCTTTTGATTCAGAGATTTGCCGTTTATCCAATCAAACACATAGAAATACTGATTATCAATACACTGCATTTTTTTACCGTAAAACTCTAAAGAAGGCACAACCGGAATATCTGCCAATTGAAGCTTCGTTTCAAGATTTTCTGCTAACATAAAATTATCCATAACAGCTTCTCTCATCATGACAGCAGGGTTAAGAAGCTTAACAGCATAATCGCCGCTGCTTGTTTTAATACGGAACATTTTATGCATATATCCGCCTGAAATACTTTTAGGCTTACCAACAGGCAAGCCTAATTTACAGTAATCACAGATTTTATCAAATAAATGATTATCCATTACTCTATACCATTCTGTATTTTAGCGGCGGTAAGGGTATTCTGCATCAGCATAGAAATTGTCATAGGACCTACTCCGCCGGGAACAGGCGTAATATAGGAGCATTTATCCTTAACAGCTTCAAAATCAACATCGCCGCAGAGCTTGCCGTTTTCATCCCTGTTCATACCAACATCAATAACAACTGCGCCCTCCTTAACCATATCGGCGGTAACAAATTTTGCCTTGCCGATAGCAGCAACAAGTATATCTGCTCCGGCTGTTATCTCAGATAAATTCCGGGTTCTTGAATGTGTAATTTCCACAGTTGCATTTTCATGAAGAAGAAGCATTGCCATCGGCTTACCGACAATATTGCTTCTTCCGATAACAACTGCCTTTTTACCGCATACATCAACACCTGTTGAATGGATAAGCTCCATAACACCGGCAGGAGTACACGGAAGGAAATGATAATCGCCAATCATAATTGCACCTACATTTACAGGATGAAACGCATCAACATCCTTAATCGGATTAATAAGATTGATTACCTCTTTATCATCAAGATGCTTCGGCAAAGGAAGCTGGCAGAGAATACCGTTTATATCCTTACGCTCATTAAGCTCATGAACAAGCGCATTAAGCTCCTCCTGTGTTGTATTTTCGGGAAGTGCAAACTTTTCACTGTAAAAGCCAACCTCTTCACACGCCTTTTCCTTATTTCTTACATAAACCTGAGAGGCAGGATCCTCGCCTACAATAATAACGGCCAGACCGGGTGTAACTCCCTTTTTCTTTAATTCCTCTGTTTCAGCAGCAACTCTTTCACGAACTGCTTTTGATACTGCTTTTCCATCAATAATATTCATTTATTTATCCTCCTTCATTACTTTAAAGAAATCTGTATCAGATGATGTACCTTTGCTGTTTGTATATTTATAAGAAACCACAACGGGAGCACTTGGAAGCACAAACGGAATCGGCGGCGGATTGATAAGATACTTTCTTGAAAGCGTACCCTTTTTCAGCTTTACAAGCATTATAATAAGCCAAATGGTAAACACAACAACAATGACTGCCGAAAGGAGCTGGCTTACTCGGATAGCTGTATTCGGAACATAAAGACTATCCGTTCTCATTCCCTCAACAACTGTGCGTTCCAAGCCATAGAAAATTCCGTAAAGCAGAAAAATCTCTCCCTTGAACTTTCTGAACTTCGTTACAACAATATGAAGAAGAACAAATACTGCAATACACCAGATGCTTTCATAAAGGAAGGTTGGATGAACTGCCTTATCAGGATCAACCTCCATACCCTTTGAAAGCAAATCTGCCTGGTCCTGTACCAAAGAATCTCTGATTTTTAAGGACCACATACGGAAAAGTGCCGTGTCGGTATTTGCTCCGAATGCTTCCTGATTAAAGAAATTGCCCCATCTGCCAATGCCTTGTCCTATCAAAAGACCAAGCGCACCTAAATCAAGCAGATTCTGAAAATTAATTTTACCAACCTTGCAACCGATTTTCGCACCGATTAATGCACCGATTATTCCGCCGTAAATTGCAATACCGCCATTCCAGATTGCAATAATTTCACTTGGGTGGATACTATAATAATCCCACTGAAAAATAACATAATATGCGCGGGCGCAGATAATTCCGAATACAGTACCCCACAGCAGAACATCAACCATTCCGTCAAGGCTCATTTTCCATTTATATGCCATTCTGCCGCCGTAAAGCACAGCAAGGGCAAAACCGAAGGCAATAATAATGCCGTACCAATGCACCTCATATCCGCCGATAGAAAAGGCAACAGACGGCAAATCGAACTCAATACCGAGCCCCTCAAAATACACTCTTGTAAAATCACTCATAGCAATTCCTCTTATTAATCCTTTAAATATATTTTCTATATCATATCATATCATAACAATTATTTCCATATATAAATAAATTTATTAAAAAACTGCCTCCCGCATTTTGGCAGAAATCTTGTAAAAGATTTTACAGCAGCAAATAAAGCAATGCAAGAAGCAGTTTGTTGTCTGCCCCTTCATGGGACAAAAGCATAAGAAGAATAAGAATAATGAAATATGAACTGTCCTTTTCATCATTTTCATTTGGTTTTTCTTCATTCGGCTTTTCTTACGTTTCGGGCAGAGGAGAAGAAGTATTCTTTTTTTACGTATTTACACTGTTTTGATTGTTTTTATTCTCTTTTTCGTGCGGAACATAGCTTTCCGCTCTGCTCTGCATTTCACGAACACGCCGTTTTGCTTCCTCAATATCCATATTTGAAAAAGATGCCATTTAAAACAAATCCTTTAATAAAGGCAGCATTTCAAACATTTTCAGAATTCTGATTGCCGTATCTGCCTTATTTCGGTTTTCAGGAGAAAGATGGGGCTTAAGAGCCAAAATCAAATCAGTGTTTTTATTTGAAGTTTTATTCATTCTGTCAAATATACTTTTTGCTTTCATCATCATATTAAAATCATCGCCGTTAAAGCCCAGCGAAGAAAGGGCGTTTTGAGGTTTATTTTCTTCAGCAGGAGGATTATTATTTGAATTTGAAGAATCCTCGCCTAAAATGGAAGAAGCAACGCCCTTTAGCATATTGATATCATCAGACGAAAGGCTTGCAATAATATCGTTTAAATTATCCATATCTTATCCTTTTAATAAATTTTTCAGAAGCTCCTTTGCTTCGGGAGTTGAAAGCAGCTTTTCGGCTGCATTTTTATCACTTAATACAGATTTCAGCTTTTGAGAAGCCTCACCTGAAAGATTTTTTCCAATAAAATCATCAAGTTTTCCGCTTTCTGCTGCTGATTTCATTTGATTTACATCAACACCTGCTTTTCTGGAAGCATTTTTCAATATTTTTTTCATCTGTTCATCACTTAAATTCATTTTGCTGTTGTTTTCCC
>JAIDJS010000034.1 GCA_029052085.1 Eubacterium sp. | reverse complement strand
ATGCTCTGCCGGGGTGCAACAATTACGATTGAAGCGAACAAAACATCTATCAATATTAATACAATAATCTGATAAAAAACGCCTATTAAAACAGGATAAAGAATCGCTATAATAATTGAACCAAGACTTATCATTTTGGAAACAGCAATTGTAATAACAAATATTGCAAACAAAATTAAAGCAATTCGCCAATCAACCAAAATAACCATTCCTGTGCAGGCAGCAACACCCTTTCCGCCTTTAAATTTAAAATATAAAGGAAAAATGTGCCCTAACACACAGAAAAAGCCTGCAAACTCTTTATACAAAATCATTGTTACAGCCGTTTCCTTATTGTCTGCGATGTTAAAAATCATATCTAGAGGCGTACCCAATATAAGAAAAGCAATAAAAATCGCAAGGGCAACCTTTAAGATATCTCCGATCATTGTTAAAACAGCAAAAAGCTTGCCATATGTACGGAGCATATTTGTTGCTCCGGCATTTCCGCTTCCGGATTCTCTTATATCTCTTTTTTCTATCGTTCTTGACAATATAATAGAAAAATTCAAGCTTCCCAAAAAATAGGAAATTACAGCAATTAAAATATATTTTACCGCTATCATTTTTTGCCTTCCCCCCTCTCCCTGATAATAAATCTTACGGGGGTTCCGTCAAGACCGAAAACCTCTCTTATCTGATTTTCAAGATAACGCTGATATGAGAAATGGAATAATTCCGCATTATTGACAAAGAAAACGAATGTAGGCGGACGGGTTGATGCCTGTGTCATATAATAAATTTTAAGCCTTTTTCCTTTATCGGTTGGCGGCTGAACTCTTGAGGTTGCCATTGCAAGCACCTCGTTGAGCTTTCCTGTTGAAATTCTCATTGAATTCTGAGAATGAACAAAGGCTATCATTTCAAAAAGACGATCTATTCTCTGCCCTGTTTTTGCTGAAATAAACATAACAGGTGCATAGCTCATAAATGAGAAATCCACTGCAAGCTTTTTGCGGAATTCATTCATTGTGTTTCCGTCTTTTTCAACAGCATCCCATTTATTTACAGCAACAATACATGCTTTTCCCTGATCAAGAGCTATACCGGCAACCTTGGAATCCTGCTCCGTAAAGCCCTCGGTTGCATCAATCATTATAACGCATACATTTGCTCTTTCAACAGCCATTCTTGCTCTTATAATGCTGAATTTTTCAATTGCATCATTAATTCTGCTTTTTCTTCTGATACCCGCAGTATCTATAATATTAAACTTACCAAAACTGTTTTCAACAAAGGTATCTGTTGTATCTCTCGTTGTACCTGCAATATCGGAAACAATAGCCCTGTTTTCTCCGCTTATTCTGTTTACAAGAGAAGATTTACCGACATTCGGCTTACCGATAATTGCAACATTGATAATTTCTTCGTCCTCTTCCTCATCAACTGTTTCAGGAAAATACTTAATTACTTCATCAAGCAAATCGCCTGTACCGTGACCGTGAACCGAAGAAACAGCTACAGGATCACCCAGTCCAAGATTATAAAACTCATAAAATTCAGGATCGGGTGCACCTACTCTGTCACATTTATTAACACAAAGAATAATCGGCTTACCGCTTTTCTGCAGCATTGAGGCAACTTCATAATCAGATGCTACTACACCACAGTTTAAATCCGTTACAAGCACAATAACATCCGCTGTTTCAATAGCAATTTCAGCCTGTGCCCTCATCTGACTTAATATTACATCCGTACTGTAAGGCTCAATACCGCCTGTATCAACAAGCAGAAAATTATGATTAAGCCATTCACAATCGCCATATATTCTATCTCTTGTAACACCAGGTGTATCGTCTACAATAGAAAGCCTTGTTCCTATTAATTTGTTGAATAATGTAGATTTACCTACATTTGGTCTGCCGACTATGGCAACAACTGGTTTACTCATATCTATTAACTCCTAATAACAAGAAAGACGGACAGCACTGTCCGTCTGATAAGCTAATACACTTATGCTTCTTCCTTAGCAATAACTTCCTTGCCGTTGTAATAACCACAGCTTGCACATACCTTGTGAGGAACTGTATAAGCTGAACAGTTAGGACACTTAACAAGTGTTGGTGCATTTAACTTCCAAACGCTTGAGCGTCTTTTATTTCTTCTTGCTGATGAAACTCTTCTAGCTGGTACTGCCATTTTTATAGCCTCCTTTATTCAAAAAACTGAATGATTTACTCTTCATCAAGCAATTGCAAAAGAGCTGCCATTCTTGGATCAACATCCTTTTTACAATCGCAATTTCCTAAGTTTAGATTCTTGCCGCATTTTGTACACAAGCCCTTGCAATCATCACGGCAAAGCATTTTACTTGGTAAAAACAACTGAATCTCTTCTTCAACAAGCTCGTCTAAGTTCAAAACGCCATCTTCAACAACAATATAATCATCGAAATCAGCATCACTTTCCAAACTTGGAACAAGAATCTTACTCAGCTTAAAGCAATAATCCTTTTTGACATCTTCTGCACACCTATCGCACACACCGGAAAATTCAAAGGAAATTGAAATATCAAGATAAACAACATCTGCCTTTTGATAAACAGAGCCTTTTATCTCAACATCCTTATGCAATGGCTGATATGTTCCGTACAAAAGATTTTTGAGATTCAATGAATAATCAACAGAAACCGACTCATTACTTCCGTTAAACAGATTTGTAAGGTCTATTTTCATATTGCCACCTCATCTCGCACTTTTAGTATTATATATATAAGAATTTATTTTGTCAATAGAAAATTAAAAAAAGAACAAAGGCGTGGACAAAACCACGCCGATATATTCTTTAAAATTAAGCCTCTTCGCAGTAATCAAAGATTTCAACAGGTAAATCTTCTTTATCACAGCTTATTGTGAAAATAAAATCTACATCTGCTGCTTCTGAAAGCTCTGAAAGCATTTCAAAGAAAAGCGGAAGCTTTGAATAATCTCTGCCAACAATTTTGAATGTTGCATCAATAAGAATATCAGTAACATCATAGTTTCCTGCACAGATACCGGCAAGGAAGCCATAAAAAGCCTTATGCCCGCTTATTCTGTATGTATCTGTTTCAAGAAGTCTTGCCTTTGATGATACATCGTAAGTGAGTTTTGGTTCTTTTTCAACGCAAACAACATTGCCGTCTGAATTCTCCACACAAGAATTCACAAGATCAATAAGCTTCTTTGTTTTGCCTGCGCCTTTATTACCTATAATAAGTTTAATCATTTAAGATTCCTCCAAGGTTTATTTCATATTTATATGATATCATATACCAAGTTCTTTTTCAAGTTTTTCTTTTTCATTTTCATAACCCGGTTTACCGAGCAAAGCAAACATATTTTTCTTGTAGCTTTCAACACCCGGCTGATTGAACGGATTAACACCAAGGATATAACCCGAAACAGCACAAGCCTTTTCAAAGAAATAAATCATATAGCCAAGATCTTCTGCTGTAATTCCGTTTGCTTCAAGTATGAGGTTGGCTACTCCGCCCTCAGTATGTGCAAGAAGCGTACCCTGTCTTGCCTTTTCATTAACAAAGCTCATTGTTTTGCCGGCAAGGAAATTAAGTCCGTCAATATTGCCATCCTGCTCTGTGATTGTTAAATCATCAAGCGGCTTGTTAAACTTAATACAGGTTTCAAACATAAGTGAAGAGCCGCTTTCCTGAATAAACTGACCTACAGAATGAAGATCTGTTGAGAATACACAGGAAACAGGATAAAGCCCTTTTCCGTCTTTTCCTTCACTTTCAGCGAAAAGCTGCTTTAACCATTCGTTGAACATGGTCATACAAGGCTCATAAGAAATGAAGCATTCAAGCTTTTTGCCTTTTTCATAGAAGCAGTTGCGTATTGCTGCATACTTCAGACAATCATTTTCTTCCAAACTTTCGCAGTTAAGGCTATCCTGTGCAAATTTTGCACCATTCATAAGAGCATCAATATCTATTCCGGCAACAGCTATCGGAAGAAGACCAACAGCAGTTAATACGGAATATCTGCCGCCGACATCATCCGGAACAACAAAGGTTTCATATCCCTGTTCGTCTGCAAGCTCTTTAAGCGTTCCTTTTGCCTGATCCGTTGTGCAGAAAATACGCTTTGCTGCCTCATCTGCCGAATACTTTTTATAGATCAAATCACGGAATACTCTGAATGCAATAGCAGGCTCAGTTGTTGTACCGCTTTTTGAAATTACATTAATACAGATATCCTTATCTTCACAGAGTGAAACAAGCTCAGTAACCATTGTTGGGCTGATTGTGTTTCCGATGAAATAAATCTGAGGAGTATCCTTAGCAAGTGCATTGTAATTCGGGGATTTCAACGCCTCTATAACAGCCCTGGCACCAAGATAAGAACCGCCGATACCGATAACGATAAGAATATCACAATTCTTTTTGATATATTCGGAAGCAGTTTTAATTCTTGCAAATTCTTCCTTATCATAATCCGTAGGAAGAGTTACCCAACCAAGGAAATCATTTCCTTCTCCGTTTTTAGCGTGAAGCGTATTCATAGCCTGAACGGCTCTTGTACTCATATCGGAAATGTCTTTATCAGAAACAAATTTATCCGCATATTTATTTATAAGTTTTAACTTTTCCATAATTTATCTCCTTTTCTATAAACTTCAAGTGATTATTTTACAACAAACCGAAATATATATCAACATATTTTTATTAAATATTCTTTAACATTTTCGTGAAAATAAATGAAAAGCTTATTTCTTTTACATCCTTATCCGATTTTAAATAAACTGTTTTTATAATATCGTCTCCGGATTTCAATACTATTGTACCCAATTTATCGCCTTTATTAACAGGTGCCTGCATTTCTGTATTTATTTCATAAGTATATTCAATTTCTCCGCTTCCCTTTGCAACTAAAATTTTTTCCGCATCAGCCAAGGACGGAGAAATGCTTTTTTCAATACCGTTTTTAATTCTGACATCCGTAATTTTTGATTTATCAAACTGAGGTTCGGCAAGCTCATAATTTGCAAATCCGAAATCAAGCAGATTTGTTGCACTTTCAAATCTTACATCACTTGTTTCACAGCCAAGAACAACGGCAACAAGATTCATTCCATCCCTTTCTGCCGTAGCACACAGACAGAAGCCCGCATTTGATGTTGTTCCTGTTTTCAGACCGGTTATTCCCTTGTATGTGTTTACAAGCTTATTCGTATTATTAAGCTCTGTTTTGCCGTTTCGCAGGCTGTCTAGCCATATAGAGGTATAGTTCTTAATTGATTCATGCTTCATAACTTCTTTTGCAATAACAGCAAGATCATAAGCGCAGGAATAGTGGTTTGTTACCGTATCGTCCAACCCTGTACAGTTTTCAAAATTACTGTTTTCAAGTCCAAGTTCCTTTGCTCTGTCATTCATCATTTTAATAAAGCCTGTATCCGAGCCGGCAATATATTCTCCCAGCGCCATGCAGGCATCATTTGCAGATGCAACAACAACAGCCTTTAGCAGCTCATCAACAGTCATTTTTTCTCCAACCTCAAGCCAGATCTGAGAGCCGCCCATAGCAACAGCATTTTCTGACGCAGCAACGCTGTCTGTCAGCGATATTTTTCCGCTGTCAATCGCTTCAAGAATTAAAAGAATACTCATAACCTTTGTAACGGATGCAGGAGAGCAATGCTCATAAGCATTCTTTTCATAAATAATATCTCCCGTATCAATACACATCAGTATTGCAGACTTTGCTTTTTCAATACTTTCATCTTCCTTTTTTTCTTCAGTTTCAGCAAAGCATGTTACTGTACCAAGCATAAAAACAGAAAACAACATAAAAAAAATCATTACTCTTTTCATAAAAATCACCACTATATCTTATTCATTTTTTATTGTAATAATAACGAAAACTTGCTATAATAAATTAATTATTTTTGGAGATACAATTATGAAAGCTGCATTTTATACACTTGGCTGCAAGGTTAATCAAACAGAAAGTGAATATATGGCAGAGCTATTAACCAGGGCAGGATTTGAAATCGTTT
>JAIDJS010000339.1 GCA_029052085.1 Eubacterium sp. | reverse complement strand
CTGCCTGCCGACTGCACAATCTTTGATACATTGTTATTCATATCATAGCTTTGCTCAACTGTATATACCCTTGAATTCGTGTTTGAATTTACACCCTGCTTGTATACATTGGAGCGAATCAATCTTCCCGTAGTATCGTAGGTATAGTAATAATTCAGCTTGTTTTCATAATCCTTATGCAGGATTGGCTTTGATGAGGCATCATATGCCCACGAATACTTTGTTGAGCCGTTTTTGGCAACGGATGTTACCTGGCCGTAGCTGTTATAATTATTGGAGGTATAATAGCCGTTGCCGTAGGTTGTTTTTGCAAGCTTACCGTTATTTGCTGCGTATGTGTTTGTACTTAAGGTATAACTGCCTGCTTTTGTCTGGGTTGTATTACCAAATTTATCATAGTTAAACGAATAGGTCATTCCATTATGGGCGATTGATTTTAACCTGCTGTTTTCATAGGTATAATTATTGGTAATTCCGTTTGACGATACACTTGTCAGGGCATCATTCTGTGCATTATAAGTGTAATAGGTCATTGTATCGTTCGGATTTTTTGCAGATTTGAGATTTCCTGTCAGAATATCATAGGAATAAAAGGTTCTATAATCATCCTGATCCCCTGTACTTGTAAGGTATGCACCTGCCCAGATTTTCTTTGATGTATCTTGATCAGAATAGCCGGCAGCGGATTTCAGGGACATTGTTCCACCGGAATTTGTAATATCAAGAGTAAGCGGGTTACTGCCGCTTTGGCTATAGGTATAATTATATTTTACATTTCTTTGGCTGCTTGCCTGGGTTACATTATGATTCTTATCATATGTATATGTATAGGAATAGCCCTTAGGGTCTGTTGACTTGGTTAAATCCGAATTGGTGTATTCCATTTTTGACTTCTGCTGTGCATTGGCGGCAACGGAAATAAGGTTGCCGTTGCTGTCATAAGTATAGCTGTTTGCCACATCCTTAATCAGCTGAATACCGTCAAAATAGCCCTTATTGACCTGATTGAAAAAGCCCAGATGCACCTTGATTTTAACAGGTGTTTTTACGGCTGATGTTCCGTCAGACAGGGTAAACGCATAGGAGGTATACTGCCAGCCGGAAACAGACGGATTGAATAATGCCGGCATTTTATATTTGCTTGTACCGTCACTATAACACACTTCAACGGAAATCTGGAATTTTCTGTTTGAACTTGTAGCAGGAACTGCCTCTGCTCTTGCCCAGCCGCTTACAATATAGGTATCGCTCTCACTGCCTGAGATATTAACTTCCTGTATCAGCTTTTTCTGCGCCGATGCACCGCCTACAAACCGGAAGGATGAGGAGCCGTATTTGTAAGCAGGGGATATTCCGTCAACAGAATCTGACAAGGTTAAATTCTGCCCTGTCCAATTCTCCGGCAAATTGTTTGCAGACCTTTCAAAGCTGCTGTTTTCTATCATATTATAATGATTGGCAACACCGGACTGCTCCAGCTGAATACCGTCAAAATATGCCGTGCCCGTTGCGCTCTTTATTGCAAGGTTGGCACGCAGGAACATAACATCCTGCGGCACGGTAATGGTAGCGGAAATTCTTCGCCAGCCGTTATCCATAGCCGTATCCGTTGTGCCTGTTAAAAATTCCGAATATTCCTGTTTTGAAGTATCCGTATTTCCTGTTTCGGCATACAATGACAAGCAGGCACCGAAGGTATTATTATTTGCTTTCTGAACATTTGAGGTCTTTACGTAGGCAGAAAGGGTATATGTTTTTCCCGGAATAATATCATCAAGCTTGAAATCCTGATAAATACGGGCTCTGCCATCGCCTGTTACGGAATTTGAAGTCAGTTTAAATGATGACTGACCATAATACTTCTGCGCTGTTGTTGTACCGAAGGAGGCATCACAATCGTCTATCCATCTCAGCAGCTTCCAATTCTTTGTGCTTTCGGCATTGCTGTTTTTGGCAAGATTAATAATATTCCGCCCATACGCAGCGCTGCTGTTAACCTGATTAATATATTTAATATTGCTTGCACTGCCGTCTATTTCGGAGGCGGTGTAATTATAAACCTCTGCGCCAAGATTTCCCGAAGCCGTTTTTGACTGCTTGCTGATTGTTTTGCCCCAATTGTCAAACTGATATGTGGTATAAATATCATCACTGTTTCCATAAACATCATCAACGCCTGCTGTTCGGATAACCGTTGTGTTGTACAAACTGCGGTCAAAAGTAACGGTCTGCCCCGCAGTAGTATCTCCTTTTTCAAGAATCTTTGATACTCTTTTTCCTTTAGCCAAAGATGTATATGAAAAATTCAATGAATAACCGGTTGAAGCCTTTGCCTGTGTTAATGCCTCATCGGCATCATACGTATAAGTATCTTCTTTTCCATCAGGATATTTTACTCTTATCAGCTTACCATTATCATATTTAAAATTGGTTTTTCTTCCCGAAGGATCAACCATATACTGCAAATAACCCGATTTTGTTTCGGTATTATCAAGCAGTTTAATAACATGGCCGGAGCCATCCGTAACGCTTTCTATCTTGGTTGCATCGGCAGTATTAAATGTAATCTTCATTGTATTGCCGTTTGCATCTTTGGAAGACGTTAAAAAACCCTTTGAATTAAAGGTTAAAACATTATCCTTTTCATCTGTTATTGTATACCCTGACGACGTAACTTTCAACTCTAATTTTAAGCCGTCTTCATCCAGATACTGCGTTTTTCCATTGGCAGTTTTTTTATAAAAATAGTGCTGCGTACCATCGCCGTCTTCATAGACATACGGAAATTTATCAAGAGATGTTTTGGCAACCGTCTGCTGAATATTCAGCTTCCAGCCATGACCGACATATGGTTTTGTTGTGTTATATGTTGTTTTTGCCATATATCCATTATATACACGCTCAATGGATACAGGCATTCTCAATCCGGTTGTTGCACAATCCGTACGTGAAAATACAAGATTACCGCTGTAATCATTTACACTTGCCGTTCCGGCTGAGCCTGCCGATGCCGAGGTATATGTCCAGTACGGCTCTAAACCCTTGTTATTTCTATAAACGATGGAAATCATCGGATAAGCTCCGGAACTTGATGACGACCCGGATTCGGTAAAATACTTGGCATATATATAATCTACCATGGGTGCGTTTTCCGACATTGATTTCAGCATAATTCCATAATTCGTGCCTGTGCCTTCATACCATTTTTTTACAGCCTTGGTTATATTCCATTCCTTCCAGACGGCTTTGTTTTGCTCGGATCTGCTTATAAAATTATAATCCAGTGCCGTGCCTTCACAAGAGGGCTGATTATTCCATGTTATGGTATTTTCATTCCAAGACTTAGTAACCATATAGGCATTAATCTGTGCGGCAGGCGTAGTACTCGCATAAGCTTCAACTGATGTTTGCCCCAAATGCAATTTTGCATCTACAACCATATCACCCTTTTTCAAAGCAGGCAATGTAAATTTTATATATCCTCTGCATTTGCCGGAAACACTTGATTCTGTGCCAACCAGCATATTGACTCTGCCATTACAAACTGTTGTTGCAAATTTTGATTCAACATGGGTTGCAAAAATGTTTTTCTTAACCTGCTGGGTTGTAATCTGCGGATCAATAATAACAGGAAAGGCTCTGTCTTCTGCATTAATCCAATCACTGCTTGCATCAATATTCAAAATGTATTTATTCTTATTTTTCTGTTCAAGAGAAACACTTATATCATTTGAGTATGCTCCGTCAGCATCAATCATGAACAAAGCCGGTATCGTATAAACACATTCTCCGCTTTTACTGTCAACGGCACTGATGCTGTTGTCTTCCTGCAGGGATAAGGTCAGATTTTTCGCTTTGATTTCAAATGAATATGTATAGCTGTCTGCAGGTTTTTTTACAATTATATTTTCCTTTAAGCCGTTGCCGTTTACGGTATACTCTAAATCTGTATCCGCAATGATATTTTCATAGCATACGCTTTGAGAAGTATTCAAAACGCTTGTTTCTATTTCCGCAGCGTTTTTATCTGTCTGTTTTTCTTTAATATCAACCTTGCTGAAATTGGAAACGGTTTTATCCTTATTCAACAAATCCCAGCTTAAAGAATACTTATCTTTCTTTATAGTTATTAATTTTGATGAATTTGCATTTTTAGCAAATTTAACATCAAAGCTGCCTTTTTTTGTTTTGTACCCATTAAAATCCTCGTCAGAGGTTTCCTGTTCATATTCTAACGAGTTATCAATATCATACCATTTGCCATTTTCTTCATAGTGAACGGGTTCATTGTAAACAATAGCCTGTATGGTTTGATCGCTCATTAAAAAGTGCTTTGTATTGTCTGTTCGTTCTTCCTCTAATTCCCGAACTACAAAAGGCTCGTTATTTTCATTTTCTGCATTATTAACCTCATCTGCCAGTGAAACAATCGGAAATGCCGAAAAGAAAATCAGAACAGATAATATAACGGATATTACTTTTGTTGTTAATTTAAAATTATTTTTCTTATCGCAACAAAATAAATTCATTTGCTCTCTCCTTTAAAATTCACGTAAATATTGCTAAACGGTCTGTACTAAAT
>JAIDJS010000338.1:1108-3034 GCA_029052085.1 Eubacterium sp. | reverse complement strand
GCTTCTCCATTTACAAAAAACTTTCTTCTCTCATCATACTTTCGCACAGATGACTTGGAAAAAGCAAAAAAATATGATAATATATATAATGGCAAATGGAAATCTCCGTTTTGTGAAAAAACAAGCAGAAAAAGTTTTTTTGATTTGTACGAAAAAGCAAAAGAGGATGCAGAAGCTTTGCTTATAAAATGGCAGAGCGGTGCAGATGGAGAAGAAATTACAAACAATTTATCTTTTTTAACAGGAGTTGAAGTAAAATGAAAACGATTCCCAGCTTTCAGATAGACCATAACAAATTAACAAAGGGAATTTATATCAGCCGAATTGATGATGATATTACAACATATGATATCCGTATGCGCGAACCAAACAGGGAAACTGTTATGACCAATGCTGCGATGCACACAATTGAGCATATTTTTGCAACCTATGTCCGCAACACGGAATTCGGAGATAATATTATTTATTTCGGACCTATGGGCTGCCGCACAGGATTTTATTTCCTTACCCGCTCATTAACAGATGCTTATTCCATAAATCTTATTAAGGAAGCATTTAAATATATTGCTGATTTCTGGGGACAGATTCCGGGAGCAGCAGCAAGGGAATGCGGCAACTGCGCAGACCATAATCTGCCGCAGGCTAAGGAAGAAGCAAAAGCATTTTATGAAATCATTAAGGATTGGACAAAAGAGGATTTAAAATATCCTCAGTAATTAAAAAGGCAGGCTATGAAGCTTGAGATTAAGCCTTTGCCGTATAAAAACTATATTTGGTGCAGTGACGTTGATGAGGAAATCCGGGCAGAAAGGTTTAAACCCTTTTATGATATTGATAATGTTCGGATAGAGCAGGTTTCTTCAAACAAAAAAATAATACAGAATAATACAAAGCAGAAGCGGCAGAGATAAACTCTGCCGCCTTTTAGTATTTTATTTCTTCTTCTATTTCCGTTAAATAATCCATTGAAACATTATATAAAACGCTAAGCTTTTTCATTAGGTTTATAGGAATGGTGTTTTGACCGGTTTCATATCTCCTATATGTGTTCAGATATAAATTAAGGTAATCTGCAACCTGTTGCTGTGTTAAATCTCTGTCTTCCCTCAGGTCACGCACTCTTTGATACTTATATATTGTCTTTTTCATTTACATCACCTGATTATATTTTATCAAACCGCACAAAATTGTGTTGACAATAACACAATTTTGTGTTATTGTTTTTGTGCGTTGCCCAATGCCGCCAAACAAAAACGGGTATGATATATGAAAACATACATCATACCCGTTTAAAACTAAATATTAATTTATAAATTTTCCTGTAAAATCAGGTTCTATGTAAAGAAGGCCAACATTTTCTACTGCACTTTTAACGAAATTTTCAGTGCTTTTGCGCTTAATCGGCTTGCCTGTGAATGTAAAGTTATAAATTGCAAGCTCCTGGAAGGTTGGGCTCATCTCGTTTATAACCCTTACCTTTGCGTTATTTTTGAATTTAAAAGTAAACTTTCTTACATGGGCTGTTTCAATCGGTCTGATCCAAAGCTTAAGCGTACCGTCCGGCTGCCAGGCTGCCTTTGAATAAGCGTGATAATGCAAATCCTTAAGCTTTATTTCGCTCATTCTGTATTCCCCATCCATACCAACATCAATCGTGTTGTATTCATCCTTTTCTTTCCAAGTGAATTTGAGGCAGTCATTTGTAAAATCAAACTTCATTTCATTGATTTTTGCAGGCTTGTTATAGAGCATTTGAACAACGGAAATTGTAACAACCGAGGTATTCATATTTGTTCGGCACTTAATGGTTCTGCCGCTGATTTTTCGTTCCATTTCCAAATTTCTGGGTGTTGCCGCAAGATCTTCTACATGGCATTGTTCAATAGCTGTCTCATATACAAAGCTGACGCTGCCGACGATCTTACG
>JAIDJS010000338.1:0-1098 GCA_029052085.1 Eubacterium sp. | reverse complement strand
GCATTGTTCAATAGCCCTTAAAAGCTCCTCATGTGCCGCTTCATTTTCGGGAAGCGGATTTTCCTTAAAGCATTTCGGGAAATGCTTCCAGAAAACCTTCATAATTTTATAGTCCTCTGATTCGCCAGAATTCAGCACAACAAGCGCATTATAATCGGGAAACATAAAACAGCGCTGACCGAATAAACCGTCACACCTATAGCTGTTGGGAGCAGGATTTCGCCAAAACTGATAGCCATAGCCACACATATTGTCAATAAAGCCGTCCCTAACAGAATCGGTCTGCTTGGCTGTTGCTTCCTTAACCCATTCGGCAGGAACAAGCTGCGTGCCGTCTATCCATTTTCCCTCATGAATATACGGCAGAAAGAATTTTGCAAGATCTTCGGATTTCATATAAAGACCCCAGCCGGCTACATTATTGCCCGCACCGTCTTTTTCCCAGAAAGGTTTTTCAATTCCAAGCGGCTTAAACATTCTTTCATTCAAATAATCAATCATGCTCATTCCCGTAACCTTTGAAAGAATTGCAGAAAGCATAAATGTATTTTCGGATATATAATTGAATTTTGTATCCGGCTTGGCGATGAATCCGGCATCAAAAAAGCTTTTTACCCAATCCGTTCCGCCCTTTTCATCAAGTACGGTAATCCTTTTGTCGGAACGCATTGTTAAAAGCATTCTGATTGTAAGCTGCTGGTTTTTCGGTTTTTTTGCAGAAGCATATTCAGGAAAGAAATCGGCAACCTTGTCATCAAGAGAAATCAGGCCCTCGCTTACGGCAAAGCCGATTGCTGTTGAGGTTACGGATTTACTCATAGAATAAAGCACATGAGGATGTTCCTTTGCATACGGTTTAAAAAATCCCTGCGCACATACCTTATCGTTTCTGACAACAGTAAAGCTTTGAAGCCCAAGCTTTTTTTCGTTTATTTCATCTATAAATGCTTTAATGGCACTGCTGTTTATCCCAACTGACTCGGGAGAAACATGCTGCAGCTCTGTTACTGATAACTTTTCCATAAAAATACTCCTTTTACTCTTAGAAATACACATAATATTTTATATCAAAAAAAATTTTATTTCAACATACAAATG
>JAIDJS010000337.1 GCA_029052085.1 Eubacterium sp. | reverse complement strand
GTATTTGTAAGTAATAAAATTTATGAATTTTTAACAATTACAAAATTGACTTTTTTGTTAAAATATGGTATATTATAAGTACCTTATGAGGGAGTAATTCCGCACATAATATTTTAACAGGTGCGAACTAAGTCAACATCATGCCTCGCAATAAGCCAACGGCTGGTTTAGTTTTAAAGAATGAGACTCATATATAGTAGCAATACTATATATGAGTCTTTTTGTATATAGTATTAAAATTTAAATCTTTTTTGTGAAAGGAGTTAAACAGTATGAAGGAATATCTTAATTCGTATGAAGAGGTTATTAAGGAAAAAAACACCTCTGAAAACGGTCTTTCTTCAGAAGAGGCGAAAGCCCGCCTTGAAAAAAACGGCAAAAATAAATTGGAAGAGGGCAAAAAGGAAAGCCTTTTGCATCGCTTTGTAATGCAGCTTGCCGATCCTATGATTATTATTCTGATTGTTGCTGCTGTTATTTCAGCAATTACATCGGTTTATAACAAGGAATTTCCGTCTGATGTTATTATTATAATGTTTGTTGTAATTATTAATGCAATTCTTGGTGTTTATCAGGAATCAAAGGCTGAAAAAGCAATTGAAGCCCTGCAGGAAATTGCTGCCGCAACAAGCCATGTTATCAGAAACGGAAAAACTGAAACGGTTCATTCTGAGGATTTGGTTACCGGTGATATTATTGTTCTTGAAGCCGGAGACAGCGTGCCGGCGGACTGCCGCATTATTGAAAGCGCCTCCATGAAAATTGAAGAGGCTGCCTTAACGGGTGAATCTGTTCCTGTAAACAAAATTGTTGATGCTATTGACCCTGAAGGTTCGGATGATGTTCCGCTCGGCGACAGAAAAAATATGTGCTATATGGGTTCAAATGTAGTTTACGGCAGAGGAAGAGCTGTTGTTGTTGCAACAGGTATGGATACGGAAATGGGCAAAATTGCCGATGCTCTTAATGATTCCAAGGATGGCGATACTCCGCTTCAGATTAAGCTGAATCAGCTTTCAAAAATCCTTTCGTTCCTTGTTCTCGGTATCTGTGTATTTATCTTCGCTCTTGATGTTATCCGCAATGCCGTTACAGGCGCAGGTGTAACCTTTGAGGGTATGCTCGGCACCTTTATGGTTGCTGTTTCCCTTGCTGTTGCTGCTATTCCTGAAGGTCTTGCAGCCGTTGTTACAATCGTACTTTCAATCGGTGTAACAAAAATGAGCAAGCGCAATGCTGTTATCAGAAAGCTTACCGCCGTTGAAACCCTTGGCTGTACGCAGGTTATCTGCTCTGATAAAACAGGAACGCTTACGCAGAATAAGATGACGGTTGTTGATTTCAAGGGCGATAATGAAAAGCTGATTGCACAGGCAATGGCGCTTTGCTCTGATGCAACGATTGAAGACGGTGTTGTTAAGGGTGAGCCTACTGAGGCTGCACTTGTTGATTGGGCAAATAAGCTTGAAATGCCGAAATCAACTCTTGTCGAGGAGTTTCCGAGAGTTGCCGAGGCACCGTTTGATTCTATGAGAAAAATGATGTCAACCGTTCATTCCTCTGTTAAAAAGGGCTATGTTCAGTATACAAAGGGTGCCCCCGATGTTGTGCTTGATCATTGCACAAAAGCGTATATTGACGGCAAAAAGGTGGATATGGACGATAAGATAAGAAAAGATATTCTTGCTCTTAATAAGGAAATGGCAGATAAGGCACTTCGTGTGCTTTGTGTAGCGATGAAATCATATGATGAAATTCCTGAAAGCCAGGAGGCCGATTTTCTTGAGAAGGAGCTTTGCTATATCGGTCTTGCAGGAATGATAGATCCTGTTCGTCCTGAGGTTGTTGATGCGATTGCTGAATGCAGAAGCGCAGGTATCCGCCCTGTTATGATTACGGGTGACCATAAGGATACGGCGGTTGCCATTGCAAAGCAGCTTGGTATTGTTGAGGATGCAAGCGGCGCTCTTACGGGTGCAGAGCTGAATAATATCTCTGATGAAGAGCTGAATGAAAGCATTGGAAAATACAGTGTTTATGCCCGTGTTCAGCCTGAGCATAAGGTTAGAATTGTTAAGGCTTGGCGCAGCAAGGGTATGGTTACCGCTATGACAGGCGATGGTGTTAATGATGCTCCGTCCATTAAAAGTGCAGATATCGGCATCGGTATGGGTATAACAGGCACGGATGTTACAAAGAATGTTGCCGATATGGTGCTTGCCGATGATAACTTCGCTACGATTGTATCCGCAGTTGAAGAGGGCAGAAGAATTTATGATAATATCCGTAAATCAATCCAGTTCCTGCTTTCCTCAAACCTTTCAGAGGTATTAACCATTTTCTTTGCAACTCTGTTTGGTGCAATTGTTCTTGAGCCGGTTCATCTTCTTTGGATTAATCTTATAACAGACTGCTTCCCGGCGCTTGCCCTTGGTATGGAAAAGGGAGAGGGCGATATTATGAAGCGTGCTCCAAGAAACAGCAGAGACGGTATTTTTGCAAACGGTATGGGCATTGATGTTGTATGGCAGGGTGTTATGGTAACGGTTGTAACACTTGCAGCCTATGTGCTTGGCCTGATTATGACGCCGGAGGGTTCGGCGCTTCTTGGTCAGAGTGAAAGCTTTTTCAGCTTCCTGAAAGCTGCAGGTGCATCGGAATTCATTCATCAGAATGGTATGACAATGGCGTTCTTAACACTTTCCATGGCGGAAATCTTCCATTCGTTCAATATGCGTTCAAGAAGAGCATCAATCTTCAGAATGGGCAAGCTTAATAAGTTCCTGGTTGGTGCAATGGTGCTTAGTCTTCTTCTTTCAACGCTTGTTATTTATATTCCGTTCCTTGCAGATGCGTTTGATTTTGCTCATATTTCAACTGCTGAATATGCAACAGCAATGGCGCTTGCTTTCTCGGTTATCCCGATTGTTGAAATTGTTAAGGCAATTCAAAGAAAGATTGAAAAGTAAATAGAAATGTTACGGCGGTGTATCGTTTGGTTCACCGCTTTTTGTTTAAAAATGTTCTTTATATTT
>JAIDJS010000336.1:3579-5643 GCA_029052085.1 Eubacterium sp. | reverse complement strand
CAACAGAAAACTGACGTATGGCTTCAAGAAACGGCTGGCTTTCGATATCGCCGATTGTTCCGCCGATTTCAACAAAGCATACATCCGGCTCCGTTTCCTGATTCTTTTCTACAAATCGTTTAATCTCATTTGTTACATGAGGAATAATCTGAACGGTTTTTCCGCCGTAAACGCCCTTGCGTTCATCGGTTATTACCTTCCAGAAAACCCTTCCCGAGGTAAGATTTGAATTCTGGGAAAGAGATTCATCAATGAATCTTTCGTAATGACCCAGATCAAGATCGGTTTCTGCACCGTCATCCGTTACAAAAACCTCGCCGTGCTGAACAGGATTCATCGTACCCGGATCAACATTGAGATACGGATCAAGCTTCTGAGCCGTTACCTTTAAGCCTCTTGCCTTAAGCAGTCTGCCAAGGGATGCCGCAGTAATCCCCTTGCCAAGCCCGCTTACTACTCCGCCTGTAACAAAAATGTACTTTGTTTTTTTAATCACCGTCTTGCCCTCCTATAAAAATTAATAAACCTCTCTGCCTCCCGACTTGCCTCCCTTGTCAAAGGGAGGGGAACCACCTGTGGTGGAGGAATTCCAAAAGGGAGTTGACAACCGCAGGGTTATCGGAGAGATTCATATTTCGGGACGGAAAATCCGCCCCTTACAATAATTATTTATTCTGCTTCTTCGGATCGCAGGTTAAGCGAATTCCAAGCTTTTTCATAATGTTTTCATCAATTGGCGAAAGAATAACCGACGTGTGCATCTCACAATTTTTCAGATTGCAAAGCTGTTCCATAGCCCTTGCCGCATTTTTATCGTGTACTGCCGAAATGGAAAGCGCAATAAGTATTTCATCCGTATGAAGTCTTGGATTTTTATTTCCAAGATGATTTGTTTTAAGCTCCTGAACAGGAATAATAACCTCCGGTGTAATAAGAAGAATTTCATCATCAAGACCTGCAAGATGCTTTAAGGCATTTAAAAGCATTGCCGAAGCACAGCCAAGAAGATTAGAGGTTTTGCCCTTTACAACCGCACCGTCATTCAGTTCTATTGCAGCCGCAGGCTCGCCCGTTGCTTCGGAAAGCTCCCTTGCCGCAACAACACTTTTGCGGGAGGTTTCGCTTATGCCTGCCTGCTTCATAAGAAGCTCTAATTTATATATTTCGTTATTGCTGCCTGTGCCTTTAACAGCTGCATCAAGAGCAGCAAAATAACGTCTTATAATTTCCTGCTTCGCTGCTTCGCAGACAGCAGCATCATCAACAATGCAGTTTCCTGCCATATTAACGCCCATATCGGTTGGAGATTTATACGGACACTTGCCGTAAATTTCCTCAAACATAGCACGAAGAACCGGAAAAATCTCAACATCTCTGTTATAATTGACAGTCGTTTCGCCGTAAGCCTCAAGATGCCACGGATCTATCATATTTACGTCATTCAGATCTGCCGTTGCAGCCTCATAAGCAGCATTAACGGGATGATTAAGCGGAATATTCCATATCGGGAAGGTTTCAAACTTTGCATAGCCTGCTTTAATTCCACGCTTATTTTCCTGATAAAGCTGGGAAAGGCAGGTTGCCATTTTTCCGCTGCCCGGGCCGGGCGCCGTTATAACAACAAGAGAGCGGCTTGTTTCTATATAATCATTTTTGCCGTATCCGTCATCACTTACAATATGTGAAATATTAGACGGATAGCCTTCGATAATATAATGATGATAAACAGGATATCCGAGTGCCTTAAGCCTGTCCTCAAAAGCAGTTACCCTTGGATGAGAAGCATATTTTGTAAGCACAACGCTGCCTACAAAAAGACCCCTTTCGGTAAACGCATCTATCAGACGGATAACATCCAGATCATATGTAATGCCGAGATCGGCTCTCAGCTTGCTGTTTACGATATCCTCTGTGCTTATAACGATAACGATTTCAGCCTGCTCTTTAATCTGAAGAAGCATCTGAAGCTTACTGTCCGGCTCAAAGCCCGGAAGAACACGGGAGGCATGGTAATCATCAAAAAGCTTTCCGCCGAATTCAAGATAAAGCTTTCCGCCGAATTCG
>JAIDJS010000336.1:0-3569 GCA_029052085.1 Eubacterium sp. | reverse complement strand
TTAATTCTTTCCGACTGCATTTTTAAATATCTGTTGTTGTCAAATCCTGCTTTATACATTTTTTCTTTTCTCTTTTCATTCAAATTTATAACATACCAAAACAAAAAAACGGCTGCACCGAGGTACAGCCGTCTGTACTTATATATTATACAGGAAAGAACAGGTTAAATCAATATAAATATTTTTTTAATTTTCACATTGCAGTCTTAAAACAATATTTAATCTGTTATCATTATACTCTGCCGAAATGCTGCCGCCCATCTGTTCTGTCAAAGTGCGTGAAATCGCAAGACCAAGCCCTGTTGATTTCCTTGCCGATTCAACGGTATAAAATCTGTCAAAAAGCTTTTTAACCTGCACCTCATCAAGTCCGGGAGCCGTATTTGAAAAAATAATTTTACCGTTTTCATCAAGCGTTATACTCAAATCTCCGCTGCTGTATTTTACGGCATTATTCAGAAGATTGGAAAAAACACGATTAAGCGCCGAACGGTTTGCAGGGCAGATTACCTTTTTCTCCGGCAAATTGATTTCAGGTGTAATATGATGCTCAATAAGCGTGGCATAATATCCTGCCACGCTTTCTTCCAGCACATTATTGATAATAATTTTCTCCGTTTTAAATTCCTCATCCACAGTTAAAATTTAAACAGCTCCTCTGTTAAATGCTTTAAATTTTCACACCTTTCACGGATTATACTTAAATATCTTTCAGTTTCTTCCGATTTTTCCTGCTTTTCAAGCAAATCAAGATATCCGGAAATTGCCGTAAGCGGCGTTCTTAAATCGTGGGAAATATTTGTAACGGCATTTTTCAGCTCCGTATCCCCCTGCACAAAGCGATGGTGTTCCTCACGCAGTTTACGCAACTGAACATTTATTGAAGCCGCCAGACTTCGCATACATTTATCCTGTGATGAAATATCAATACGTGTATTGGTATCCGTTATGAGCCTGTCGGCAAAGGCTGTTTCAATTTCCTTTGCTGATTTTCGCAATAATACAATTCTTATAACCAAAACGATAATGATAACTGCCATTATGCCGATTAAAGCCCATAACAAAATATCCATATGTTCTCCTTATTATTTTAAATCCTTTTTCTTAAATGCGATTATACCGCAGAGATTAACCATTACAGTTGTTATAATTGAATAAATTATATTTAAAACAGGATTCGTAACTTCGTCATTGGCCATTAAAATTCCCTGACCTGTCGGAAGAAACTGCATTAAAAATTCATAAACCGTTCTTTGTCCGCCGCTTACATATACAGGGTTAGGCACAGGGTCTCCTATCTCTATTCCATTTAATGTCATATGCATTTCGCTTGTCATTTCAGGTTCACCAAGTGCATTATAAATAATGCTTGCAATCAACATAAGTAAAAAGGTCAGAACGATTGCCAAAACTGCCGACAGAGCATGCTTCGAGCACAGCATACAAAGCATGGTTAATATTGAAGCTAGAGAAGCCGTAAAGAAAACACCCATTAAAATATAAGTTATCAGTGTACTTATCTCTCCCTGCCATCCTCCGACAAGCGGAACACCGACACAGAAACTGCCCAAAAAAGTCATTGAATAAACGAAAAGTGCACCAACAAGGCAGACAATATAATTTGAAAGATAAATGTTTTCTCTTTTATGCCCTACGATAAGCTTATTGCGCATCGTTTTATCTCCATATTCCTTGCCGAGATACAATGCAATAAACAAAGAATACATAATTCCGATAAAGGGTATCATTTCAAAAATCAAATCATCAAGCACAATATTTTCAAGATATCCGTAAGAGTCAAATATTTTAGCTATGGCAACTGCTAAAGTTACACCTGCAACAATCCAAAGGGACCATTCCCTTTTCAATCTGCTGAAATTTGCTTTTAAAAGTTTATTCATTTCTGCCGCCTCCAACAAGATTTATATAATAGCTTTCAAGGCTTTCTTCCCTTTCGGAAGCGGAAATCAATTCACAATCTTCGGCAGACAGTTTATTTATAAGCTGCGTTAAATTAACTTTAGCATAAACATCCGCTTCGGTTCCGGAAATAATTTTATATTCCGCACCCATTTCATCAAGCACCCTTGAAAGAACGGCAGTTGACGAAACAGCAAGCCTTGTGCATTTGCGGCAGGCGTTTTCAAGCTCCTCTGCGCTGATTTCCTTAACAATTCTGCCCCCGTCTATAAAACCGTAATGCGTAGCAAGCTTAGACAGTTCATCAAGAATATGGCTTGAAATCAGAACCGTTATCTGCTTTTCCCGGTTCAGCTTTAAAATCAATTCCCGCATTTCAACAATTCCCTGCGGATCAAGCCCGTTTGCAGGCTCATCAAGCACCAGAAAATCGGGATCACCCACAAGTGCAATCGCAATACCCAGCCTTTGGCGCATACCCAAAGAAAAGTTTTTTGCCTTTTTCTTTCCCGTATTTTCAAGACCGACCAATCTGAGAATATCATCCATTCCATCAAAAGACGGCAGACCGATAACATGATACTGCTGTTTCAGATTTTCCTTTGCGGTCATATCAAGATAGATAGACGGCGTTTCAACAACAGCGCCCATTCTTCTGCGTGATTTGGCAATATCCCTGTCCGTGTTGTTTCTTCCATAAAGCGTATATTCGCCTGCGCTTGCCTCCTGAAGTCCGCAGATAATACGGATCAGTGTTGTTTTTCCCGCGCCGTTTTTTCCCACAAAGCCGTAAATTGAACCTTTGGGAACACTCATGGAAAGTCCGTTCAATGCTTTAAAATGCCTGTAATTTTTACAAACATCATTTGTTTTTAAAACATATTCCATACATAATTCCTCCTTTTGATTTTACGGCAATTATAATTAACTTTCGTTAAGAAAGCAGTTAAGAAAACCGTTAAGAATTCATTAACTTTCCGAACGCATTTTAAAGCCGATACCCCAGACGCTTTCAATATAGTCCTTATGATTTACCTCTCTTAATTTTTTGCGAAGATTGCTTATATGAATTTTCAGCGAGCTTTCCGTGCAATCCGGCGTGTCCTCACTTATTCTTTCAAGCAAAACAGATTTTGTAATAACCTGATTGGGATTTTCCATAAGCAGCTTTAATATGGCATATTCCGTTCGGGTCAGTCTGATTTCGGTTTCCGAAACGGAAGCAATATGCGAAGCTGTATCAAGCCAAATATCATCGAAAACCAACTTTTCGCCCATGCTGCCGTATTCCGCTCTGCGAAGCTGAACGGAAATCCGTGCAAGCAGTTCCTTCATATCAAAGGGCTTTGTAATATAATCAACCGCTCCGCCCAAAAGAAGCGACACCTTGTCCTCAATGCCAACCTTTGCCGAAACAACGATAACAGGAATGCCCTTTATTTTCGGCAGAACCTCTTCGCCGCTAAGACCGGGCAGCATTAAATCAAGAAGCACCAGATCGGGTGTATGCGAGGATAAAAGCAAAACCGCCTCCGTGCCGGAATAGGCACGAAGCACACCATAGCCCTCTGCTGTCAGTACCTCTTCAAGCATATTTCCGATATTGATATCATCATCAACAATTAAAATTTTTTGCATCGTTATCACCA
>JAIDJS010000335.1 GCA_029052085.1 Eubacterium sp. | reverse complement strand
ACGCAATATAGTGCATAATTCCTTTATTTATATTAAAATTTTTATCTTGACTAAATAATTTATACAGTTTATCATCAAAAAGAGGTGTTATTTATGATATATATATTCATTTCAGCGATTATAGTTTTCATCATTATTTTTTGTTATTATCAGAATAATAAAATAGACATAACCGAATACCGAATAGAAAGCAGCAAAATAAAAAGCAGCTTAAAAATCGCCCAGCTTTCGGATTTACATTCCAAGCCGTTTCATAAGGTAGTTAAAAAGCTTAAAGAAATAAAACCGGATATGATTATGATTACCGGTGATTTCATTAATGACCACGGTAAAAACAAAGAAAAAATGTATGAAATAGGAAAAGAACTGTTAGGTATTTCTCCTGTTTATTATATTACAGGAAATCATGAACGACGACTTGATTATTTCGATGATTTAATGAAAGAATTAAGCAATCTGGGATTTACGGTTCTGCTGAATGATATTTCCGAAGAAATAATAAACGGAAACCAAATAACCGTTTTAGGACTTGATGAAAACCAGGCAGACTTTGAAGATTATAAAGCACGAAAAAATGGAACATTCATTTATAAGGATATGAAGCCGTATTTTGACAAACTTGAAAAATGCAACGGATTCAAGATTGTTTTGAGCCATTTTCCCGAGAACTTTAAAAATGTAAAAGAAAACAATTATTCTCAATACGATTTTGACCTTCAGCTTTCAGGGCATGCCCATGGCGGACAATTCATTTTACCGTTTATAGGACCTGTATTCAGCCCGGGTCAGGGTCTGTTCCCAAAATATGCACGCGGAAGCTTCGGGGAAAAGCCAAGGCTTATCATTAGCAGAGGACTTGGAAATTCGGAATTTCCGCTTCGATTATTCAATCATCCCGAAATAAATATTATAAACATATGTAATAAAGAGTAAGCCGCAGAATATTTCTGCGGTTATATTTTTGCAAATTTTTCGCCGATTTCATTGAATTGGTACATACCATTGCTTAAATCCGTTAATTTATTCTGCAAATCCGCTACCCTTTCCTGTTTTAATGAAAAGGTAATTGCAACATTATCCGAAAACGCAGTATCCTCAACATTGGCATCAAAATCAGAAAGCAAACTATTTAATCTTTCATAAAAGCTGTATTCTACCGAAACATTCAAAACCTTGCAGGGCGCCATTGTTATAATATTTCCTGACTCAACAGCAATTTTAGAGCCATGGGAATACGCTCTTACCAGACCGCCGGCACCTAGAAGCGTTCCACCAAAGTAACGGGTTACAACAACACAAACATCAACAAGATTATTTTTTAAAATTACATCAAGAACAGGTACACCGGCAGTTCCCGATGGTTCTCCGTCATCACTGTAGCGCTGAATATTATTATCCTTCAAAGCATAGGCATAAACGTTGTGGGTTGCATCCCAGTGCTTTGATTTAATACGATTGATGAAAGAAACAGCTTCCTCCTGCGTTTTAACGGGTTTAACATAACCAATAAACCTTGATTTTTTTTCAATAAATTCATCAGAATTTTCAAATTCAACCGTTTTGTATTCTTTCATAGATAACCTCAGAATTTAATATAAAAAAACAAAAAAGGCAACGGGTTTCGTTGCCTTAATCATTTTGATTAGTTCTTTTTGCCATATCTTCTGTTGAATCTGTCTACACGACCGCCTGTATCAACAAGCTTCTGCTTACCTGTATAGAATGGATGACACTTTGAACAGATATCAACTTTGAGCTCGCCCTTAGTGCTTTTTGTTTCATAAGTTGCGCCACAAGCACATCTTACGGTGCAAGTTTCATAGTTTGGATGAATTCCGTCTTTCATTGTTTTCACCTCTTTACGATAATATCATAACATTTGGAATAATAACACAAACAAAGCAAAATTGCAAGTGTTTTTTTTAAATTATTTATAACTGCAAACTTTACCAAGCTTAAATGAATACAAAACAGCTTCCTTAACATTTTTTTCAAGCGCATTTGAAACCGCTTTTTTATAGAATGCAATTTGATTTTCATACATGGAAAGAAGCTGATTCTCGCTTTTTACTCTATCTGTTTTATAATCAACAATTACCAGTTCTCCGTTTTCTTCAAATACACAATCAGAAATACCCTGAACTAAAATTTCCTCATCACTGTCTATATCCTCAATATCACTAAGCTTAACAAAAGATGAAACCTTAAATTCTCTGTAAAGCTTATCAGCATTAAACATTCTTTCGGCAAATTCCGAACTGAACAGTGCTGACAGCTCTTCCCTGCTTAAACTTTCTGCCTGTTCCTCAGTAAGATAAGCGTTATTCAAAAGCCTTGTTATTTCGCCTTCAAGATCATTCTTTGCATTATGATAATTACAATACTGCATAAAGCTGTGCATTGCAGTTCCCTTTTCGCTTGGAGTCATTCCGTCAGCATTCATAAATGCCGGTTTGCTTGATGCAAAATAATCAAAGCCCTTAACGCTGTCATCAAGACTTGATGCCGTTCTTTTAGCAGCCATCGAAGATATTTTCAGATTGTTGTATTCAAAAGAAAGCCTTTTTGAAATTTCAGAAACGATTTCAGAATCAGCCTCTGCCCTTTCGGCAGCTTCGGTTTCTTCAATCTCATCAACCGTATCAATCATTTCTATATCAAGCGGAAAATCAGCAACAACGGTTTTTATATCTATATCAGCATAATCCCTAAGCTTTTTCCCGTTCTGATGTGTCAATGCACTTAAAAGTATAAAATCAGCATCACTTTTAATATTTTTACAAAGATACGGAGCAATCTTACCATCAGATATTTTAGCTGAAAGCGAGGATATTTTTGAAGCTATATTTTCAGCAGTAATAAAAGTTATAAACTGCTCCTTTGCTCTTGTTAATGCAACATAAAGTACTCTGAGATTTTCACTAATAAGCGCAACCTTGTTTTTTTCTTTCAGCACTGCATAAGGAATTGTATTGTAATTATAAAGCATCTCTTCATTATGCATTTTTAAACCTAAACCCAATGATGAATTCAGAAGAAGCTTGTCCGATAAATCAAGCAGATTGTATCTTCTTGAAGCACCTGCAAGAATCACAACAGGAAATTCAAGCCCCTTTGAATGATGAATACTCATTATGGAAACTGCGTTTTCAGCAGCAGGATTAAGAACAGCACTTTCTATTCCGTTTTCGCTTTCTTCAACCTTATCAACAAGGCGCATAAATGCAGTTAAACCAACACGGTCTGAACCATCAAAGGCAGCAGCAAAATCAATAAGCTTTGCAATATTTCTGCATCTCTGCTCTCCGTTTCCGAGAGCATTCACAAAAGCATAAACAGATTTATATTCACAGATATATCTGATAAATGCCGAAACAGCCATTGTTACAGATATTTTCCCCAGCATATCAATTTCTTCAAGAAAGGCAATTACCTTTTCGGATTTTGAATTCACTATGCTTGTATAAAGATTGGTTTTTATACTTTCGTTTTCTGTTTTGATTTCAGCCATTTCTTCTGCTGTAAAGCCATATAACGGCGACATCATAACCGAAAGAAGCGGTATATCCTGCATAGGATTATCGATTACTCGAAGAAGGGAAAGCAGAATTTTAATCTCGTTGCTTTCAAACAGATTGGAAGAATTATCGGCTATAACCGGGATACCGAATGATGTTAAAACCTCATTGTACTCATTAATATGATTTTTTACAGATCTTAAAAGTATTGCAAAATCGCCGTATCTGATTGGTCTGTAATTTTCTCCGTCTTTAATCAGCTCTCCGCTTTTAATTTTATTCAGGATTGTTTTGGCAATATATATTGCTTCATTTTTATCAAAAGCGTCGCCCTTTGTATTATTTAATATTTTAATCTGGGCTGACGGAATATCACTGTTATTATACTGCGCACCATAATTCAGAAATTCATCCTTATTATAATCAATTTCTCCAACCTGCTCGCTCATAAAGGCAGTAAAAATATAGTTTACATATTTACAGATATGTTCTCTTGAGCGGAAGTTTTTATCCAAAATAATTTTCGAATTGTCTGAATTATTTTTCTCATCATAATAATCATAATTATTTCTTTTTTCAATAAAAATCTGCGGCATAGCAAGCCTGAATCGATAAATACTTTGCTTAACATCTCCAACCATAAAGCAATTTTTACCGTTTGAAAGCATTTGATAAATCAAATCCTGTGCTTCGTTTGTATCCTGATATTCATCAACAAGAATTTCATAAAAATTATGCTGCAAATCCTCTGCAAGTCCGGATTTTGCTACATTGCCATTTTCATCAACATCTGTTAAAAGATTGATTGCAAAATGCTCTATATCGGAAAAAGAGTAACCGTTTCTTTCATGCTTGACAGCAAGAAGCTCGGCATCATATGCTTTGATAACCTCACAAAGCTTTCTCAGCAACGGATAAAGAGCCTTCATATCCTCGGTATAGTCCTCTGTCATAGCGCAGAACAATACTGGCAGTTCTTTATTTACAATGTTTTTATAAATATCACGTCTGGACGATATTTCGTCCTTTGCAGGAGAAACATAATTCCTTTTATTTGCAAGCCTTGTAAAACGAACCCCTTTAAATGCAAGTATAATTTCATTCCAGCCGTTTTCTGTACTTTTAAGCAGCTTTTCATAAATACATAAATCATCCGCAAGATTCTGAGAATATTTTTCAAAAAGCTCATCAGCAGGATCAAGAAACTCTGTACATTTCAAAACAAGGCTTTTGCCATATTCAAGTGCAGATTTCACCTGCTCAATCAGATACGGATACCACACACTGTCCTTAAGAGCTACATTCGGATTATAAAGCTCTGCCATATCAAAAAGCCATTTAACGGGAAACGGCTGTGCATAAATATAATTATGTATTCTCTTGATAGCAGAAACAAATGCTTTATCATCCTTGGGCTGAGATAAAAGATCCGTAAGCTGTAAAAACGCACTGCTGTTTTCATCATAAAATCTATCCAGCACTGCATCCAATGCAGTATCGGAAAGAATATTCAGTTCTGCCTGATCAAGAATAGAAAAATCCTGATTCATACCGAGATTAAAGAAATTATCCTTAACAAGATTCAGACAAAAGGAGTCAACTGTGCAGATTTTTGCACAGGAAAGCAAAGACATTTGCCTTGCAGCGTTAAAATCATTGGGATTTTCTTTTAATACATCTTCCAGCTTTGCAGCAATTCTTGATTTCATTTCAGCAGCAGCCGCATTCGTAAAGGTTACAATAAGAAGCTGATCAATATTGATTGGATTTTCAATATCCATGATTATCTCTTTAACTCTTTCAACCAGAACTGCTGTTTTTCCTGAACCTGCCGCAGCAGAAACAAGAATATTGGCATTTCTTGCGTTTATTGCATTACTTTGCTGTTTTGTCCAATTCGGCAAGCTCATTCCTCCTTTAAACGCTCTAAAACATCTTCATCATTAAGATCATCCATTACCCTGCTCTCAATACTTCTTCTGTTGGCACAAACAGAAGAATAGTCGCAGAATTCGCAGGTTCTATCGTGATTTTTACCATGAATCGGGTTCTGCTCTATAAAACCGGACTGAAGATTATTGCCCATCTGTACGATAAGATTTTCAACCTTTTTTCCGATTCTTCCCAGTTCCTCCAATGAGGCAAAACATCCTGAAAGCCCGTTTTTTGTAACTTTGACAGGAATATATTTCCCTTTCAGGTCTTTTTCCATTGACGAAAGGATATCATGGCTCTCATCATAAAGAACCAGACCTTTCATTTTAAATTCCTTATTTTCTTCGTTTACCAGCTTGTCTTTTTCTATATTTCTTTCCGTTGACAAAACGGACCTTGCGGCGTGCATATAAAGCACACCTGCGGGAACACCGCTGAATGCACTGCTTTTGTCATTACATAATGTAAACAGATATACAAACATCTGCAAGTTCAGACCGTAAATGATATCGGAAAGTGAAAACCTCTTATTGCCGGATTTATAGTCAACAACTCTTACATATCTGATGCCGTTTTCTTCAAGCACATCAACACGGTCAACCTCACCCCGGATTTGGACGGTTCCGCCGCTTTGAAGATTTATAACGGTTGGTTTTACATCACCGTCTTTATCAATATTCAGCTCAAAAGCTTTTGCGCTGAATTCACTTTGAGAAAATTCAGCAGCAAGCCTTAAAACAACACTGTAAAGCATCTTGGAAAGTCGTAAAAACTGATAGGTAAAGCGCGCCGAAAATTCATCGCTGCTTCCCATTTCATTTTTTAAATAATATCGAAAATATTTATCAACGATAAGCTTTATTTCGCTTTCGCTCATTTTGCCAAGACTTTCGGAACCCACTTCAGCAATAAGCTTTTCAAGCACATAATGAATAACCGTACCCGTTCTCATAGCATCCATTTCCGCTTTCTGACGCGGCTTTGCCATAAGACCGAATTTGCAGAAATATCTGAAACGGCAATTAAAGAAATCTTCAAGCCTTGATGCAGATAAATACATATCTTTTCCAAAAAGCTTTGTTGACAATTCTTTATCATTTATCTTTATATCGTCATTTTCGCAAAGATTTCTGACAGAACTGAAACGAACATCATTTTTGAAATATTCCTTCAGACTTTCCGAAAATTCCGAATACTCATTAAATCTTTCAGCCATAAGCTCAAACGCTGCTGATTTGCTTTCTATCAAATCCATATCGGGAATATCCGTATACTTGATTTCTTTAATATGCAAAAACAGCTTTTTGAGGGAGGTTACAATGATAGACGGAATTGGATTTTTTCCATTGCCAAGATAAGTAACAGTAAGCTTTTCGCTTGCTGCACTTACCGCCATATAAGCAAAATAACGTTCCTGCAAATTAAGCGTTTCGCCAAAAGAATAAAGCTCAAGATCATTATTGCTTAAAACGACCCTGTCATGTTCCGATAATAAACCGCCGCTTGTAACCGCCTGCGGAAACTCACCCTCGTTTGCGCCCAGAATATATACCGATTTAGGGTTATCGGCTCTCATTCTGTCTGCCTGTCCAAACTGAACATTATCAAGACCCTGCGGCAATACACCCAAATCCTCGCAGGAAATCATTATGTTAAACAAGGAAAGATAATCCTTAACCGAAATCTCTTCATTCTGAAGGACAACGGCAAGCTGATTAAGAATATTCATCAAAATATCCCACACTCTTCCCTGCTCTTCGGCAAGAATGTTTTTGCCATATGAAGAAAGAGCCACAGCAATCTCCTTCAAATGTTTATTAACATGAAAGGCTATTAAACAATTATATATTGCAGCGCCGATATCCTTGGCATTTTCGGATTTTACGGCGTTTTTAAAATGATTCAGCCTTTCAAACAGATACTTTCTTGAACCATTTATTGTATCAAGCTTTTTTCTGTCATTTTCTGTTATTTCAGAAGCAAACCCCTTTGTTGAAGCTTCAAAAGGACTGCTCCATTTTTTTATGCCGTTTATATTCCAAAGATAAATATAATTTTCAATATTGCTTATGCTCTTTGAATCCAAATCAGTTAAGCCGGTTTTTGCAAGACTTAAGATATCCTCAGATTTAAAGGAATAAACAACCGTGCGCAAAAGATACTGAACAAATACCATTAAAGGCTGCGTATTAACCGGCTGGCGTTCATCATCATAATAAGGAATCTGATACTTTCTGAAAGCATAAACAATCTCATTGGCATACATATTTGTATCTCTGCAGATAACGGCTATGTCCTTTGCTTTTTGCCCGTTTCTTAATTCCTTTTTTATCTGAAGCGCTATGTAATCGCATTCATCTGAAATATTTTTCGCCGAATAAATTTCAACTGCACTGCAGGTATCCGTAAATTGATAGTTATCCGGCGAAAACAGATACCTTTCACAGCAGAGAAGCGCATTATTAACAGTTCTGTAATTTTTATCAAGATTAACAATATCTACTGCAATTTTATTTTTTTCAGCAATATTTTTCAGTATTTCCGCATTCCTGTTTACATAGGAAAAAAGATTATATTTATCATTACAGCCAAAGGAATCTGTAGCCAACGTTATCGTTACATATTCTGCATTCAAAATAATAAGTTCTAAAATTTTATATTCATTGGCAACAAATCCGTTAAAGCCATCTATGAAAACACAGCGGTTTTTAAAATAATCCGTGCCAGAAAGCTTTCCGTAAAGCCTTGAAAGCTCATCTGAAGCATCATAATACGACCCTTTCAGCAAGCCTTCATAAGCATTTATAATCCTGCTCATATCAGCAAGCTTTAAGGAAAGAATTTCCCTATCAACCCTTTCGGAAACGGAAAAAAGCTTATCCGCACTGATATCACAGGATTTCATTTCATCATAAATCTTAACCATAGAGGTTATAAAGGATGAAGAATTAATTTTTTTATTGAACACTTTCAGCTCTTTACTGACTATATCAATTGCTTTTTTCATCAAAACGGCTTTTGCGCCTTTTGAAACAACCGGAAGTTTATCTCCTCCATAAAGCCTTGATGCCTCATTGCAAAGACGGGAAAAGGATGAATTTTCTACCTTGTTGATTCCGCTTTCGCCAAGTGCAGAAAGCAGCCTGCGTTCCGCAGTAAAATTATACTGCTCAGGTGTTATGAGCAGTATATTTTCTTCTCCGCTTTTGGCAAGCCTTTCAATCTCTTTAAAGCAGTATTCTGTTTTTCCATAGCCGGAACGGCCAAAAATAAATCGAAGCATAATGCACCTTAATCAAAATTTTTTAAATCAAGCTTATCAAATGAAGAAAGAAAACGTTTTAATTCCTTTGCAATTTCTTCCGAAACGCCGGCATTATCATTTTCAAGATTAAGCGGAAGTATCGGATCATGAACAGAAAGCCGAAGTAAAAACCATCCGCCGTCCACATTGATTCTTACGCCCTCATAATTTTCCTTCTCAACCTGCCAGCCGGCTCTTTTTTCTGCATATTCAATCAACTGAGCAATAACCTTTTCGCCGTACTCCTTAAAATCTTCCAGCAAAATCGGCACTCTGATTTCAATGCTTTCAGCAGGCTCCTTAAGGTTTTTAATTAAATCATCAATTGATTTTCCCTGTTTATTAAGCTTCGCAAGAAGAATAACAATTTTCGTTGCAAGAAAAGCTCCATCATCAAGAAAATAATTCTCTTTAAGTGCCGCATGACCGCTTGTTTCAATCGCTAACGGGGAATTCACACCTGCCTGATTAAGCTCGATTGATTTATCAATAACATTTTTATATCCGCGCTTGAAGCGAAGCTGTTTTCCGCCCAAATCTTTTTCGATAAAAGCTCTTAATCCGTCTGATGTAAGGCTGTCAGTAACAACAGTGCCGCCTTCATTGCCATCAAGAGCAATAACGGAAGCCAATGCAACAAGGCGATTTCTGTTTATTTCCTCACCATTTGAACTTACACAGCCCATTCTGTCAACATCTGTATCAAAAATAATTCCAAAATCCGAATTGGATTTTATTACCATATCGCAGGCTGATGCAATTGCCTCTTTATTCTCAGGGTTTGGAATATGATTCGGAAACATGCCGTCCGGTTCCAGAAACTGACTTGAACTTACATCCGCACCAAGAGGCTTTAAAACCTTTTCCGCATAAAATCCACCAACACCATTTCCGGCATCAACAGATATTTTAAGATTTTCAAGAGGTCTGTCTCCGTCTTTTACTTCACTTATAATCTTATTTTTAAGATGTTCGCAGTAAACCGTCATAAAATCATAATTTATAACGCTTCCCGCTTTGCTTCCAGGCTCTGCTGAGTAAGCAATATGAAGAATATCCTTAACATCGCCTCCTTCAAGCCCGCCGTTTTTTGTAAAGAATTTAAGACCATTTCTCTGATAAGGATGATGAGAAGCCGTTATTTCAAGCGATGCATCAACTTTTATATCAAGAACAATAGACATAAACATTGCCGGGGTTGATGAAAGACCGCAGTCATAAACAGTAACACCTTCTGCCGCAAAAGCCTTAACAGCGGCTGCTTTTATTCTGCCTGCCGATATTCTTGAATCATGACCGACTGCGATTCGTAAATCTTCCCTGCCCTCTTTTTTTCTGAGCCAAATAACAAATGCAGTGCATATTTTTTCAATAACCTCATCTGTTAATTCAATTTCTTCCGTTTCGGTTTTAACGGCAACTCCTCTTATATCCGTACCGCTTTTTAATTTTATTAATTTATCTTCTGTAATCATCTGCATTGATTAAACCCTCACTAACTGCTTTATCATAAGCTTCAATTAAAAACTGATACATAGGTGATGATACATCAATCATAAGACGTAACTCATCAATCAATTTTTCCGAAGCAATATTTCTTAAATCTGAATTCCAACGTACAAATTCCATATTTTTTGCATTAAGATACTGTTTTAATTCCTCGGGAGCATCCGGCACCTTATCTTTTTTGTAACTATCGCGTGTTCCGTAAGTTAAGCCGGCATCTTCTGTTGCCTTTACAGCATCAAGCCATCGTTTCGGTTCTTCAAGAATCTTTCTGCGGACAACATCAAACTGAGAAGGCTTCTGGGTCCACATTCCCAAACCGAAGGCATATCCTGCAGGTAAAAATTCAAACCAGTAAAACGGAGCAAACGGATAGGCAACCTTATTTCTTCTCAGCATAAGCCAAAGATTTTCGCGATACATCATTTTACTTTTGGTTCGCCGTGTATCTCTTCTGATTCTTGAAACGGAATAAACAGGATTCAAATCAAAAAGCGGATCCAGTTCACTCATCAAATCTGATAAATCAAGTACAATCTGCCGCATCGGAATGGTTGCACCCTGCTTTAATTCCTCTTTATGCTCTTCATAAAATTCTTTAGAATCATTAAACCTGTTTATAGATAAAAGCTCTACAATTTCAGTCTTTATTCCGCTGTAATTATACATTATTTCAACAATCCTTTTTCCAACATTTTTTGGGCTGCAAGCATAGCACAAAGCTTTGCACTGTGAAAATTCAAGCCGCCCTGTATCCACGCATAATAAGGCTCTCTTATAGGAGCATCCGCCGATAATTCAATGGATGAGCCGAGCGTAAACGCTCCTGCTGCCATAACAACCTTACTGTCATATCCGGGCATGTCCCACGGCTCCGGAGAAAGGTAGCTGTCTATCGGACTTCCGCTCTGAATCCCCTGACAAAAGGCAACCAGACTTTCGGGATTTTCAAGCCCCAGAGACTGAACGATATCTCCCCTTTCAGCATCAAAGGCAGGGGTTGTATCATACCCGAAATCATTAAACATTGCAGAAATATATACTGCACTTTTTAACGCCTCACCAACAGTATGAGGTGCATAAAACAGACCCATATACAATTCTCTGTTATGACCAAGCGTTGCGCCGACCTCTCTTCCGAGTCCGGGAGTTGTTAATCGATATGCACACTTTTCAACCAAATCTTTTCGGCCTGCAATATAACCGCCCGTTGTTGCAATGCCGCCGCCTGCGTTTTTAATAAGAGAACCTGCAATTAAATCTGCACCAACATCGGTAGGCTCCTGCTTCTGAACAAACTCGCCATAACAGTTATCTACCATTACAATAGCATTAGGATTTTTCCGTTTTGCAATTTGAACAACTTTTTCAATTTCCTCTATCAGAAGGCTCGGGCGAAGCTCATATCCCCTGCTTCGCTGAATATAAACCATAGTAACACTATCATCTACGGCCTTTTCAATTGCCTCATAATCAAGCTTTTCGTCTTTCAAGGGAACTTCATCATATACAATGCCAAAATCCTTTAAAGAGCCCATACCGCTGCCTGAAATACCAATCACATTATGTATAGTATCATAAGGTGTTCCCGTAACAGCAAGCATCTTGTCCCCGGGACGAAGAACGCCGAATAAAGCAGTTGCAAGCGTATGTGTTCCGCAGGTAAAATTATGGCGGACAAGCGCATCCTCTGCTCCGAATATTTTGGCCCATACCTTATCAAGTGTATCTCTGCCTCTGTCATCATAGCCATAGCCTGTGCTGGAGACAAAATGCGTTTCAGAAATACCGAATTCAATAAAAGCGGACTGCACTTTAAATTGATTATATTCCGTAATTTCCTCAATTTTTTCAAATTGAGCCCTGCATTTTTTCATTGCCCTGTCTGAAGCACTTAAAATCTTTTCATCAATATTAAAAAAAGGATTCATTTATACATTCTCCATTTTCCTATATTTTCAAATCCAAGCTTTTTATAAAAGCTTTCATTCCTTTCATTTTCACGCATTAAATAGACATTCCCGCCAAAATCACAGCACATTGCAGAAACAAGTGCGGAGCCGTAACCCATTTTTCTGAACTCCGGCTTCGTCTGTACCCCTGTTAAAATCGCATTATTCTTGTATATTGATGAAAAAATTGCCGAGGAAATAATTTCATCCTTAATA
Source organism: Eubacterium sp. (assembly GCA_029052085.1). Classification (GTDB taxonomy): domain Bacteria; phylum Bacillota; class Clostridia; order Oscillospirales; family Acutalibacteraceae; genus Eubacterium_R. The sequence goes on along the minus strand of JAIDJS010000335.1, from coordinate 17,253 downwards.
TTCAGCGTTACTGCTTTGGCAGCATTATGCCGAATTCTATGATTTATATCAACATACCATGCTTCAAAATTGCTTTCGCCGTAATCAATAAAGTTATATAAATCAAAAAGCGGAGGATACTCATCAATTTTTATGTATGGCATTGAAATCTCAATATTTTTATTTGATTTCATAACTATGCCGTCTTCATAATCGGCTGAAACAATTAAATGTTCATCACATAAAACAGATGAAAAACCGATAACCGAAAGAAATTCCGTAATTTCATTTTTATTTGCTTCGCTTGAAAACGAAACCGTAGCATCATAATCAAGATAAGAAATAATTGCTGTTATATTTCCGTTTACATCTTTCTGCCGATAAAAACGAACAAACGGATATTTACAGCCATACGCATTTAATAATGATAAAATACGAACCGAATAAATATCCGTTGAATTATAGCTGTCTAATTGTGCTTTTTCTTCAATTAATTCAATCATATATTTCAGCCAAAAATGCCCTTAATAAATTCCTTGTTTCTTCTATATCGCTCTTTTTAACAACACTTGCACCCGAATGAATATATCTGCATGGAAGTGAAACAGCAATAACCTTACTGCCCTTTCCGCTTGTCTGAATGGCTCCGGCATCATTTCCGCCTGCAACAGCCGTTTTCGTCTGAATTCTAATATGTTTCTCTTTTGCTGTTTCAAAAGCCAGATTATATAAAAATTTATCATAAACGGTTCTTCCGTCCATAAAGGAAACAACAGGACCGTTTCCCAACACACAACAGCGTTCTCCGCCTGATACACCGCATAAATCAGCAGCAGTTGTTGCTTCAAGTACAACCGAAACATCACTCTGAACCTGATAGGATGTACACACTGCACCTCTTAAGCCAACCTCTTCCTGAACATTAAAACAGAAATACGTATCATATTCCAAATCGGATTTTATAAGTTCTATCATAAGCATGCAGCCAATTCTGTCATCCAGTGCTTTGGATTTAATAAAGCCGTTTCCGAATTCCGAATAGTCAGAAGAAAAATATGCAAAATCGCCGAGAGAAACATATTTTTCCGCTTCCTCCCTGTTTTTAGCTCCGATATCAATATAAAGCTTTGAGAAAGCCGGTACCTGCTTTTTTTCGTCATCAGATAAAAGATGAACTGCTTTGGCACCGATAACGCCCTTAATATCATTTATCTGAATAACTCTGTCAATAACAACTCTGGGATCTATTCCACCAACAGGATGGAATTTAAGATAACCCTCATCAGTAATATGCGTTATTATAAATCCAACCTCGTCCATATGCGCAGAAAGCATAACTTTCTTTGACGGAACGGTCTTTCCCTTTTTGAATGCAATTATCGAGCCAAGGGCATCAACGCTATACTTGCAGTCATCTTTTATCTGGTCAATTATAAAGTTACGAACTCTGCATTCATCGCCTGAAGCTCCGTTCAACAGGCACAACTCTTTAAGCATTTTCAGCACCTGCCTTTCTTTTTGCATAAGCAACAATCAGCTCCGAAACACTTTCAATATCACTTAAATCAATAACCTCAACTGGGCTGTGCATATATTTAAGCGGAATGGATATAAGTCCGCATCTGATGCCGCTTTCGGAAATGGAAATAACATCAGCATTCGTGCCTGTTCTGCCACTCATAACCTCAAGCTGATATTTTATATTATTTTCTTTTGCTGCTTTTATCATTTCATCGGAAATCGTTTTATCAAGCGTCGGGGAAATTCCTATCATAGCACCTTTTCCGATTTCTCCGCATTCATCCTTATCACAGCCGGGCGTATAACCGAACGAAACATCAACTGCAACAGCCTCATCCACTGCTCTGCCATATGGTCCTGTTTTTGCACCTCTTGTGCCTAACTCTTCCTGCGTAGAAAGAAGAACCGTAACTTTAATCGGAAGCTTTTTGAGTTCATCAAGCGCTAAAATTAAAGATGCAACTCCTGCTCTGTCGTCAAGACAGTTTGAAGAAATCTGATTGTTTAGAAGCGGAGTAAACTGCCGCTTAAAAGTAATTTTACTTCCAAGAGGAATAAGCTTTTCAGCCGCATCCTTATCAAGACCTACATCAACAGCAACCTCGCTGATTTCAGGAATCTTTTTTTCATCCGATACTTTCTGAAGATGCGGAGGAAGCGTTGATATAACACCGCCGAGTGTTTCATTTCCCCAAACAGTAACCTCTGAACCGAGGAGCATTCTTTTATCTACGCCCCCGCAGGCAGCAACTTTCAAAAAGCCGTCATCTGCAATGGAGGTAACCGTTAAGCCTATCTCATCAATATGAGCATCAAGCAGAATATGATATCCTTCCCCGAACGTACATATAACATTATTTACCGCATCCGTTTCAACCTTTCCGTAAGGAGAAAGAAGCTCTTTCAAAACCGAGATTATTTTATCCTCTTCTCCGCCGACGGCAGGAACGGATACTAATTTTTTAACAAGATCAAACGTTTTCATTATTTACCAAATCCATTAACCAATTCTTTAAATTTTCTTCCCCTGTATTCAAAGGTTTTAAACTGATCAAATGCAGGGCATGCAGGGCAAAGAGATACGATATCGCCGTTTTCCGCATTGTCTTTTGCAATAGCCAGAGCCTCTTCCATAGTATCGGCTTTCATAATTTTAATATTGCTGTTTTCATAGTTTTTATCACTTGTTACAGCATCATAAATTCTGTCTGCAGTTGCACCGTTAAGCACAAGCAGCTTAACATATTTCAAAATATAAGGCACCATCATGCTGAAATCATTGCCCTTATCAGAGCCGCCGCAAATCATTATAATTTCACGATTAAACGCTTTTAAGCCGCTGATTACTCTTGACGGAGAGGTTGCAATAGAATCATTGTAATATTTAACACCATTAAATTCACGAACAAACTCAATTCTATGCTCAACACCACCAAAGGTCTGTGCAACACGTTTCATGACTTCCGGCTTAACCATTCCCCAGACAGCAGTTATGGCCGTACAGTAATTTTCAACATTGTGCATACCCGGAATCAGAATATCGTTTTTGTTCATAACAATCGTTTCAACACCGTTATCATTATAAACAATATCTCCGTTTTCTTTCATATATGCGCCATTTAAAATCTTGTGGTTGATTGAAAACTCACTAAGCCTGCCTCTGACATCAAAACGCATATCATGGTATACTCTGCCGCCGATTGAATAATCGCAATCTGCATTCAGAATGGTCTTTTGACTGCTGTTCTGATAAATAAGAATATTTCTTTTTGCATCAACATATTCATCAAGACTGATGTGATGATCAAGATGCGTACTTTCAATATTTGTAACAACTGCAATATCCGGCTTATTAACCATATTGCCCATTGTTAAAAGCTGGAAAGAAGAAAGCTCAACAACTGCGATATCCTTTTCAGTAATCTTTTCAAGCTCCGGCATAAGTGCTTTTCCGATATTACCCCCAAGAAAAACCGTATTTCCCTCTGCTTCAAGCATTTTTGAAATAAGCGTTGTAGTTGTTGTTTTTCCGTTTGAACCGGTTACTGCAATAATCTTTGCAGGGCAAAGTCTGAAGAAAATCTCCATCTCTGTAGTAACCCTCTGCCCTCTTTCAATACATTCGCCAATCCATTTATTCTGAAACGGCAGTATTCCGTGAGAGCGAAAAACCAAATCCATTTGAGGAAGAATGTCAAGATAATGTTCGCCCAATGAAAAATGAACGCCAAGTGCTTCAAGCTCACTGCAGATTTCTTCGCCTATGAATTTTTTATCCTTACCATCACAGGCATAAACAGAAACGCCGTTTTCTGCAAGCCATTTTGCACAGGGAACATTTGCAACACCCATACCGACAAAGGCAACCTTTTTGCCCTTAAGATTTTCAAGAAATTCTTTTATTTCTTTATTCATACAATACACTCCTTAATGGGCATAAAATGTGCCATTCTTAAAACTTTTAATATCAAACTTTTCCATATGTTTTTCAAGCTCATTCTGAAAAGGAAGTTTACTATCCCCGATGTTTTCTTTCGGTATCGGAATATTGCATTTCAAAACATAGTTTGCAATAATCTGCTGACACTTTGTTTTAGCATTTCCGAGGAAATAGCATTTTCCTGTTTCAGGCTCTGCGATTGCAAGTGCAATCTTTATCTGCTCTTTTTTGCCGAGCGGAGTAATCATTTTTGAAATAGCAATTGCATTCTCCTCTGCCTTATCCGTTACAAAGCAGATCACGGCATTTCCTTTTCTTTTCAGATTATGAACCGTTATATCGTTAATAACAACATCTATGTACGCAAGAATATCACTTCTTGAAAGCGATTCTATTTCAGCAGCATAGAAAAAATCCTTCCTTGATGAAGCAACAAAGGAAAAATCAAATTCGTCAATCTCTATATCCGAATTTACAACATATCTGCTTTCAGCAAAATCATTCTGCATAGCCTTACTGAAAGCATGTTCTTCCTTTTCTTCTCTTGAAGTAACATAGGAGCCGTAATCACTGAGTTCATACTCAACGGATTCAAGAAATTTATCGCTTTTTGAATATTTGTTATAGTAAGAAAACAGCAGACAGAGATTTGCAATAATCAAAATATCGCAAAAATATCTGCATATCATATCCGCAGCACTGCTGAATTTTTCAACATACGGCTGAGCACCTATAAATAAAAAGATAAATATCACACTGCAAATGATTATGGCTTTCATGATTTTGTAAAGCCGTTTCTGTTTTTTTCTGAATTCTCTCATTTTACCATTTCCATAAATTCTTCTTCTGTTATGATTTCAATGCCAAGCTGATTGGCTTTATCAAGCTTGCTTCCTGCCTCTTCGCCTGCAAGAACATAGCTTGTTTTTTTAGAAACACTTGATGATGTTTTCCCGCCGAAGGATTCAATTATTTTTGACGCTTCTGCACGTTTTAATGTTGGCAGTGTACCTGTTAAAACAAAGGTTTTGTTTTCAAAACGATTGTCCTTAACAACATTCTTTGCTTCCATATTAACGCCGTTTTCGTCAAGGCTTTTAATCAATTCTTTTGATTTTTCATTATTGAAAAAATCAACAACACTTTCAGCCATAATATCGCCGAAGCCGTCTATCTTAAGAATATCATCAGCAGACGCATTCATAATCGCTTCCATATTCCTAAAATGGTTTGCCAAAAGGTTTCCTGCCTTTGCACCTATATGACGGATACCTAATCCGAATATTAGCTTGCCCAAATCATTTTTCTTGGAGTTTTCTATAGAATGAATTATATTGCTTATGCTTTTCTCTTTAAAACCTTCAAGCTTTGCTGAGTCAATTTTTTCAAAGGTCAGTGAATAAATATCTTCTGTTTTTTCAATCAGACCGTTATCAACAAAGGTTTCAAGTATTGCAGGACCCAATCCCTCAATATCCATTGCATCTCTTGAGCAGAAGTGAATCAGATTTCTTAAAAGCTGAGCCGGACAGTCGGGATTGATGCACCGTATTGCAGCCTCATCGTTTTCTTTCACAACAGGACTCTGGCAGCTTGGACAAAGCTTTGGAAATTCGAAAAACTGATTGCTGTTATGTTCATTAACACAAAGCACCTCAGGTATAATATCTCCTGCCTTTCGCACCGTAACAATATCGCCGATTGCAATGCCCTTTTCCTTTATAAAATCACTGTTGTGAAGCGTTGCTCTTGAAACAGTTGTTCCTGCAAGATGAACGGGTTCTAATACAGCAGTAGGCGTTAAAACGCCTGTTCTGCCAACTGCAATTTCAATATCAACGAGCTTTGTCTGCTTTTCTTCAGGCGGATATTTGAATGCAACTGCCCATTTCGGAAATTTGGCAGTTGAACCAAGCTGGCTGCGCATTTCAAAATCATCAACCTTGATAACTGCACCGTCTATATCAAATTCAAGATTGCCGCGTTCTTCTCCGATTTTATCAATAACACTTAATGCTTCATCAATCGTTTCAACCAAAGTATAATCAGGAACTGTGTTAAAACCAAGCTCCTGAAGAAAATCAAGGCTTTCCTTATGAGAGCCGAGAGTGACACCTTCAACCTGCTGAATATTAAAAATAAAAATATCAAGACCCCTTGTAGCCGTTATCTCGCTGTCTTTTTGTCTGAGCGAGCCTGCAGCGGCATTTCTGGGATTTTTAAACGGCTTTTCGCCTTTGATAAGCTGCCTGTCGACTACGCGTTCAAAGCTTTTTTTAGGCATATAAACCTCTCCGCGTACCTCTATAAACGGAATATCTTTAGTAAGCTTTAAAGGGACATTGTGAATAACCTTTATATTTCCGCTGACATCCTCGCCGATATTTCCGTCCCCTCTTGTTGAGCCTCTTACAAAAACGCCGTTCTCATATTCAAGACTGACTGAAAGGCCGTCTATTTTCGGCTCAACACAGTATTTAGGACTATCAACAACATTATGAACTCTGCTGTCAAAATCATATATTTCATCTTTTGAAAAAGCATCCTGAAGGGATTCCATTCTTACTCTGTGAACAACACTGTCAAATGAGTTGTCCGCTTTTCCTCCAACTCTTTTTGTAGGAGAATCCTCTGTATCATATTCGGGATACTGCTCTTCAAGCTTTTTAAGCTCTCTCATCATCATATCGTATTCATAATCCTCAATCTCGGGAGCATCATCATTATAATACCTGTCGCTATGATATCTGAGCGCTTTGCGAAGTTCTTCAATTTTTTCTTTTATGTTTTCCATAATCTTCACCAATTGCTTATTATAACAAATATAGATATTATCTTCAATAAATATATTAGTATTATTACAAATAAATTTATAATTATATAAAGTAAAGGCGAAAGCCTATGCTTCCGCCTTCAAGTGTAAATTAAATTTCTATTATCGTTGGAATATGATTTGCAAACGGAAGATAGTTTTTGATTAAGTCTTCCGTCTTAAGTTTCATATACCCGGTTGTTGTGCCATCGCTGCAGCCATACCATTCGCCTGAAACCGCATCCTTATCCAAAACGATTTTAACCTTGTTTTCTTTATCAAAAATACAGCTTAACGCAGTTGCAGAACCAACTCTTGTTCCCAGCATATCAAAAAGCATTTCGGGAGAAGCAAAGGAAACACGGGAAATCCCGAGTACACGGCTGAAATCCTTTGTAACAAACGGCTTTTCATCGGTTGTTACAAACAGATAAAAATTCGTTTTCTGTCTGTTACAAAGAAACAGTGTCTTAACAATGGCTGTATCAAGCTTTTTGCCTATTTCAACGCAATCCTCCATTGTTATTGCCTCATCGGTATCAACACGTTCAAAGGGAATTTCAAGCCTTTCCAAGGTATCATAAACCATACTGTGAAGCTCCGTTTTAAAAGTATTCGGTTTATCTGTCTTAATTTCACTTACATTTATCATCTGTTATATCCTTCTATATCGTTTCCAACAATTCTTTAACAACAGAGGAAACTGCCTTAGGAAGTCTAGATTTCCTGAGTGCATTTCTTATTTCCTCTCGGGTTTCGGCATTTGCAAACGGCTTATAAGCGATTGCCTTTTTAAATGTTTTTTCCTGCCAGCGGGAAAGAATACAAATTAATTGTTCTTTTATACTTTCCGTTTTCTTTATTTCAGCATTATCAAGCGTAATTTCAACCTTGCTGTCAGCCGTAAAATCAGAAATTTCAATAACTGCATTTCCGTTATCGCTGCTGATTTCATAATCATTGCAAACAAGATTATCAACACATAAATCTCTAAACACAAGGCGAAACTTTCTGCTTTTCGGAATAACATCCGTGTCGCCGGCAGGACTGTCAACAGCAAAATGCAATTGTTTCTTTTCTTCGTCAAAGGAAACTCTGAAAACCGTTTTTGCATTATGATTCTCAAAATCCGTTTTGCCGTTATCCTCATAAAGAACAAAGCTGTTATTGCCTGAATAAATCCAGATTTCAAGTTCTTCCGGATTACTGATATCATTTCCTTTTGATTTTGCAAACGGGATAACAGCGCCCTCTTTCGCAAGAACAGGTATGCAGTTTAAATCTCTGTGAAGCGTAATAACCTTATCTCCGTTATAGCTTTGACCAGTGAAAATATCCGTCCATCTGCCCTTTGGAAGCCACGCTTTAACCTCTCCGAAATTGGTTTTCTTATTCTGCTTTGAGGTAATCGGGCATACCATTAATTCCGAGCCGAACATATATTGATTTTTAAAATCATACGCATTTTTATTCTCCGGATATGCATAATACATCGGCTCACACAGTGCAATTCCGTCCTTATGATTGCGATAATCCATAGTAAATATATATGGTATCAGACTATGGCGCAGATTCAGCCATTCCTTTGCACAGCTATAGACATCGGCACGATATTTCCACGGCTCCTTGCCAAGCAATTCTGTTGCGGTTGAGTGAAGCCTCATAATCGGAGAAAATACGCCAAACTGCAGCCATCGGATATATAACTCATCATCTCTGAAGCCCATATGATGACCGCCGATGTCGTGGCTCCACCATGTATAAGCGGCATTTGCAGCATTCGCAGTAAAATACGGCTGAAAATCAAATACCTTCCAGTTAATTGCCGTATCTCCCGAAAAACCAAGCGGATAGCGATGAGAACCGATACCGCCGTATCTTGATAAAATAAGAGGGATATCTTCATTTTCGGCATTATCAAGGTAATGATAATGATTAAGTGCATTGAGCGGATCAAGCCCTTTTACATCGCTCTTCTTACCCTGCTGCCAGTCTATCCACCAGAAATCAACACCGTCTTTTTCATAAGGCTTATGAAGAACATCAAAATAGGCATTCCAGAATGTATCACTGCCGCATTGAAACTTAACCTTTTCCTTTGTTTTCGGATCAATTCCGACTGCTTTAGCCATCTCCTCATACATATCCTCGTACGAATGCACACCATCCGCAGGATGAAGATTTAAGGTCACATGCAAGTTGTCCTCTTTCAGTTTGTTCAGAAATTGCTTGTAATCGGGAAACAATTCCGTATTCCAAGAATAGCCCGTCCAGCCATACGAACCGCAGCCATCATATTTAACGCCAAATGTTCCGTATATATCCTTTTCTTTTACCCAATGCCAGTCCATATCAACCGTTGCAACCGTAAGAGGAATATTTTCATGTTTAAATCTTGCCATTAAATCAAGATATTCCTTTTGCGTATAAGCGTGATATCTGCTCCACCAAACGCCGAGAGCAAAGCGGGGAATCAAAGGTACAGGCGAACTTATTTTATAAAACGCTTTAATCGTTTCTCTGTAATTCTTTTCATAAGCAAATATGTATAAATCCTTGTTATTGCCCTCTCTCGGCTGAAATTTACCGTTTTCATCAATCAAAACAGAATTACTGTCATCAAGAACATAAACGCCGTTTTTGGTAATCAAACCGTCTGTAAGCTTCGTTTTGCCGAATGTCATATCAAGTGTACGGCAGGTGCCTTTCAAATTATCCTTGTTATCGCATTTCATCTTTCTTCCGTTTTCTTTGAATTCAACAAACTGCGGCTTACCGTTCTTTTTATTGATAAAGAATTTGACCTCATCAGTTTCAACAATAACAGCCGTACCCCGCTCAATTACAGAAAAGCTAATCCCATCAAATTTTCTGAACCATACGGCATAGCTTGCCAAATCAACAAACTTTTTTTCTTTGGAATATTCAAAACGGATAAGACGATTGGTAAGCACAGTTACTCTGTAACAATCGCCGATATACATTTGATTTTCATTTGCCTTTGCCTCTGTTTTTGCAATCAATGAAGATTTCAACATAAATATAACCCCTTATTTATTAATTTAAGAATAGGAATACGGCATTAAATCTTTCAGTTTAACAACCGTACCTTTATGATCAACAAGAACATTTATATCTGATGAATTTTTAAGCTGCATCATAAATTCTCTGCACGCACCGCAGGGCGGAAGCACATTCCCCTTTTTATCAACTGCAACAATCATTTCAATCTCAAATTCGCCGTTTGTAATCATTGTTGAAAGTGCATTTCTTTCAGCACACATACCGAGTGAACACTCTGTATCAATACAAACACCTGTATAAATATTGCCCTTTTTCGTTATCACAGCGGCACCGACACCGCCGGACCATATCTGATTGCTTATTTTCTTTGGGTTTACAACAGATCTTGCTGCATCATATAAAGTTTTCAAGTTATCGTTCAGCATATTTTCACCTCATTAGAAATTTATATCTTCTAAGGAATAAATATATTTAAACTCAATTTTATCCTTAGAATCTTCTTCCTGACCTTTCAATTCTTCTGCAAGAGCATTGTTTTTGTCAATTACAAAGTAAATCGTCTTACAACCGTATTCAACTGCATTTGGAATAAAATAATCCTTAACCCAAACAGTATCTTCAGGATCATCTTCAAATCCGTCACGCGTATCTGCAACATAGTCACAATGATATTCTTTAATAATTTCCAATGCATATAATAATGGATTTCTATACTCCTCAAGTCTGCAAAACTTTTTCCATTTCACAAATACAACATTATATTCTTTGTTGTAACTAACCTCGCAGAATTCAGAATTATACATTATTACACTTCCTTAAACCTCACTGAATACTCATAATATAAATCTGACAAGAATTATTTTTATCCCATAAATTATCAATACATTCCAATTCTTTAAATCCAAGCTTTATATAAAATGAATTCGTTAAATCATAACTTTTATACTTACCTTTTTTAACAGTTTTAACCTGAATAAATTCATATCCGTTTTCTTTGGCAAAACCGTAACAGCTTTTAAAAAGTTTACTGCCTATTCCTTTATTCTGATATTCGCTGACAACACCCATAACAGCTATTTCCACAGCATAGGAGCTTGTTTCTTTCAATGAAATAAACGCAACATATTCATCATTTTCAACATCAGCCCAAAAATAAGAATGTTTACATTCTTCTGCATATTGCAATATGCCATCCTCTAATGAAAACCATTTCGGAAGTTTTCTCAATATGTTTAAACAGATTTCCTTTTTGAGTTGTTTGTCCGTTATATATTTAATCATAAAATTGATTATCCTTTTATACTTTCTATCCTTGCATTTATTAAAATTTTGATTATTTTAAATTCTTCTACATTCGGATTGGTAAATCTGAATGTAGTTCTGCAAATATTATTAAATTCTTTGCCAAATACAATCTTTTTCGTACCTCCTGAGCACGAACCGCAGTTAACACAAACATCAACATTCTCCCAAGCAATTTCTTCAAATTTATTGTCTAAAGGATAATTCTTATACCAATCGGAACCACTATCATCACTCCAAATGGTCAGCGGAGCAAATTGCTGCTCATCTTCTGTACCATTCAGCAAAATGTAGCATACACTTTCATTATTGTATTTTACTGAATAATAAAACTGATTTTCCCAATACCCTGATAAACGTTCAAATGTTAATGAATCAGAATTCAGATAAGATAAAAAATCTAATGTACTTTCTTTTAAGCCTGATGAAAAAGTATTGCTGACGATTTTTGTTATGCTTTCAAATCCATTATTCAAAACTCTACTCCCTATTTTTACTATATATTTTCATAAACGTCTCTATATTCATAATACCTTTATTAAGCACCGCATTATAGACATCCATACTCGTATATTTATCAAACGAATAAAGATTTCTTTTTATCAATTCCTGTTTAATATCAATAATGGCAGTTTTCAATCCATCATTTGTCTTAATCTTTGCTTTTATATCATCACAATACTTTTCTGCTTTTTCAATTGTTGATTTATCTAAAAACCATATATCTACATTCCAAAGTTCATTATCCAAATAAAATTCAAAGCCATGAAACCAGACTTTATTTCCCTGTTCGTTGATTTCTTCTTTAGCCTCATACCAAGTCGGATTAAAAGCATTTAATATATAATTTGTAAGCAGATAAAGTTTGTCTAATGACATAGAATCATTTTCAACATCAATGTCCAAATCATTCCAAGCCATTAAATTCATCTTGGCACTGCCTATAAGATGAGGTGTTCCATACTTATTTAACTCATTCAGTAATCCCAAATCATATAAAATACGATTTGCCTGTTCTAATCTGTTCATTTTAATTCCTTTGTAAATACAATCTCTAAATCATTACGAACGGAAAAAAAACCGCCTGCATCCCGATAGCCGAGCTTTCTGTAAAAATGCTGCGCAGATTCATTAGCCTGTGATGAAGTTATGACCTTATCATAACCAAGCTTTATCATTTCATTTTCCCAAAATTGCACTATTTGCGTACCGTAACCCTTACCGCGATACTCCTCAAGAAAATATAGCATATTCATAAACGGGATTTCGTCCCAGAATAAATTCCATCTGAGCCAGCCGACAAAATTGCCATCGACAAATATAATAATTTCACGATTATTTTTAATTGTTTCTTCCCAAACGGATTCTTTAATATGACTATCCCTGCTTAAAAGTATTTCTTTATCCGCCATAGTTGCATATCTTATTTCTATCATAATTAAAACTCCTACTTGTTAAAAGTTTTTACATTCCCAAGCAGTTTAACATTGCCGTTATCTACGATAACGGCACCGGACATAAAAGCAGTTGCATAAACTGTTTTACCTCTTTCGGCTAACACACGATGAATCGCTTTGTTTTGTACTTTTGTATTTCTGTAGTGAACCTCCAAATAAAAATCGTCTAAATATCCCAAGCCGTCATAGTATTGAAATTCTTTATAGTCTTTATCGGGTGATATATGATATTCAGATAGCTGAATAACTGCGCCTGCACTATAACCCATAACAATTCCTTTATGTTTTCTTAACGCATCCGCCAAATCAAACTCTTTGATTCTGTCCATCATTCTATCCGGACGACCGCCGGTGAAATAAATAATATCTGCCTTTTCTACTTTTTGTTTGGCAGAATCATTTGTGTCCTTAAAGTAATTTACAAATGTAATATTATTTTCCGGTATTCCGTAATCAGTAAAACCTCCGACTATCCCATTATAATAAACACCACTTTCTTTGCTGTATAACAAATTCCAGTCTGCTGAATTTTTAACCTCGCTGTCACGAAAAGAAAAAGCCACTACTGCTACTGAACAATTCGGCAATATGTAGTTTTTCAGGTCATCATAAAGCCAATCGGCATTTATGTCATATCCTTCAAGTAAAATATTAATCATTTATTCTCCTTTATTATTTCTACAACCTCAATTTCACCATCAACAAGCATTTCTATAATTGAGTTTTCATTAACATCCTTATTCTCCCAATACTTTTCGGCAAGGATAAGGTTTTCTTTTTCCGTTAATTGGCCGTCAAAGCATTTCTCGGCATCGCCGTAAAACACATTGCCGTTGACCTTTAATTTTACAATCTGAAATGTAGGTCTGCCTAACCCGACAAAATAATCAAACCATTTTTCTGCTTCTTCAAGCGTTTTTGAAACATACAAACAAGCCATTCTTGACGGATAATTCGGATATTTATCAGATCTGACTTTTTCCAATGCAAGCTCTCTTAATGCCACAGAAGCGTGATGTTCAAATTCAGTATTCTTGTACTTTTCAGGATTATTATAAACATCCCCTACAATATCAAGTTTTTCATTCACTCTTTTCCGAACGCCGTTATGATGGTTTTCGTCCAAGATAATATGCTGACCTATATGCATCGGTTTTTCAGTAACAACATGATACGCATATATGCTATTCAATACGAACTCTTCCATTCTATAATAAACAACATCAATAACTGTTCCGTCAGGGTAAATTTCCCGGGCTGATTTAATAAATTCGTTAAAACCTAAATGCTGATAGATTTTCAAATTTTTCGTTTCTGTTGGCTCAACGCCTAAGGTAAACTTTTCATAACCTCTGTTTTTCAAATCATCAATCATAAAGCGGAATAATTTTGAAAAATAACCTTTGCCCTGATATTTTTCAACAGTACGAAAAGCACAGAGATAAACTGTTTTTTCGTCAACTAAACCATCGCAATTCTGAACTACACTTTTATCAAGCATAGCTGTTGCTTCGCATATAATTTTTTCGTTAAATACACCGTAATAGGCAATACTTTGACCGTTCTTTATACGCTCTATTGATTCTGCTTTCCATATTTTCCAATTAGGACTTTTATGCTTTTTTATTTCTTCATTCCACTTGCGTTCCATTTCATCAATATCAGCAATTTTACATATGTACTCTTTCATATAATCACCTTATCATTTTTTATGATAACATAAGCATATATAAAAGTCCAACAAAAAATCCCTGCTGATACATGAGATATCAACAGGGATTTGAAAGTTTTACAAGCTGAATTTATGGAATATCTTTTTACCTTTTTTGATAATAATTTCATTATCAAAATCTGTTTTTGTTAAGGAAGCATAAGGATCTGTTACCTTTTCATCATTAAGAGAAACACCGCCCTGTGTTATAAGGCGTCTGCCCTCGCCCTTTGATTTGATAATACCAGCCTTAACCATCATATCAAGAACAGCAACCGAGCCGTCGGTAAAATCGTCATCCGTTAAAACAGTAGTCGGCATATTTGAGGTATCTGCGCCGCCTGCAAAAAGAGCCTTTGCTGCTGCATCTGCCTTATCTGCCTCCTCTTCACTATGAACAAGCTTTGTTAATTCATATGCAAGAACCTCTTTAGCCTTATTCAGCTCTGCACCCTCAAGCTTTTCATACTCAGCAATTGTTTCAAGCGGTAAAAAGGTTAAAAGCTTCATACATTTGATAACATCACTGTCATCCACATTGCGCCAGTACTGATAAAATTCATACGGAGAGGTTTTTTCAGGATCAAGCCAAACTGCGCCTTTTTCTGTTTTCCCCATTTTTTTGCCGTCTGAATTCAGAAGCAAGGTAATGGTCATCGCATTGGCATCACCGCCGAGCTTTCTTCTTACAAGCTCCATACCGCCAATCATATTTGACCACTGATCGTCCCCGCCGAACTGAAGATTACAGCCGTATTTCTGATAAAGAGAATAGAAATCATAGCTTTGCATAATCATATAATTAAATTCAAGGAAGGAAAGACCTCTTTCCATTCTTTGCTTATAGCATTCAGCAGCAAGCATACGATTAACCGAGAAGCAGGCACCTACCTCACGAAGAACATCAACATAATTGAGTTCAAGAAGCCAGTCTGCATTATTTACCATAAGCGCTTTATCATCTGAAAATTCAATAAATTTAGACATTTGCTTTTTGAAGCATTCGCAATTATGCTGAATGGTTTCCTTTGTCATCATCTGACGCATATCGGTTTTACCGCTTGGATCCCCAATCATAGCAGTACCGCCACCAATAAGGGCTATCGGCTTATTGCCTGCCTCCTGCAGCCTTTTCATAAGTGTAAGCGCCATAAAATGACCTACATGAAGAGAATCGGCAGTTGGGTCAAATCCAATATAAAAAACTGCTTTTCCGTTATTTACAAGCTCTCTTATCTGCTCCTCATCCGTTACCTGAGCAATAAGACCTCTTTCTTTTAATTCTTCATAAATTCCCATGAATATATCCTCCAAAATCTAAAATATTATTTATTATAATAAATTAGAAACATGTTCCGTTTTTTATCATTTGCTCTTTATTAAATCCCATAATTACTCCGAATCAGACAACAGCATTTCTTCGGCACTTTTCAGCAGGCTGTCTGTTATATTCAGACCGCCCATTATTCTGGCAAGTTCCTTTTTCCTGCCCTCAAAATCCAGCGAAGAAACCTTTGTATATGTTCTGTTATTATCAAAATCCTTTTGAATAAGGAAATGCTCATCAGCGGCAGAAGCAATCTGTGCTGAATGTGTTACCGTTATAACCTGTGTGCCCTCAGAAACCGATTTGAGCTTCAAGCCGATTTTTCTGCTTGCTCTGCCCGAAACACCTGTATCTATTTCATCAAATATCAATGTTCCGATTGTATCATTATGCACGATAACATTCTTAATTGCAAGCATAATTCTTGAAAGCTCGCCGCCGGACGCAATTTTTGCAAGGGGCTTTGCAGGTTCTCCCGGGTTCGTTGATATCAGAAACTCTATTTTATCAAAACCATTTGAGGTAAGATTACCCTTATCAAAATTCACAATGAATTTTATTTTAGGCATATCAAGGAACTCAAGCTGAGCCTTAACATTTTCTTCAAATTTTTCAGCCGCTTTTTTTCGGTGTTCAGAAAGCCTTTCTGCCTTTTTAATCACCTCATCAAAAAGCTGATCATACTGAGCCGTAAGCTTTTCAAGCTCATCATCATTGAACAAAATGGCGTTTCGCTTTTCTTTTGCATTTTCAAGAAAGGCAAGCATTTCTTCCTCTGTATTGCCATATTTAAGCCCAAGCTTATAAAGCAAATCCAGTCTTTCCTCAACCTGCTCCCTTTCGTTCTCATCAAAATCAAAGGAAGAAATTTCCGAATGAATCAAATCTTTAATCTCTTCAATTTCTTCACTTAAATCATTCAGCTTGGATACTATTTTTACAGCGCCGTCAGAAAGCGAATCAACAGAGGAAAACGCTTTGGAGGCCGAAGAAACAAGCGTTGAAGCACCGTCAAATTCATCATCGCCGCTTAATGCAAGGTTTGCATGATTCAGCGCAAGCAGCATTGCCTCACTGCTTTCAATCAGCTTTTTTTTCTTCAGAAGCTCTAATTTCTCGTTCGGCTGAATATCTGCATTCTCAAGCTCTTTAATCTGATATTCAAGCAATTCAATTACTCTGTCCTTATCCTCTTCATCATCCGTTAATGCCTTAAGCTTTCGTCTTACGGATATAAGCTTTTGAAAGCTTTCTTTATACGCAGAAACAAATTCATCATGATCAGACATCATATCGACAAACTGATAATGCAAATCCGGATTTAAAAGAGATTGGCTGTCGTGCTGGCCATGAATATTTACCAACAGCTGACCGATTTCCCTAAGAATAGAAACGGTTGCAGAAGAGCCGTTAATTTTGCAAACGGATTTTCCTGCTTCGGTAATTTTTCTTGTTAAAAGTAACGAGCCATCTTCCTCGGCAGAATAGCCAAGATCCTCCAGCTTAGCTTTTACATTATCGGAAATATCCTCAAACAGCGCCGAAACAAAAGCAAAATCAGCTCCGTGACGCACCAGTTCACGGGAGGTTCTTTCGCCCAAAATGGCATTAATCGAATCAACAACTATTGATTTACCTGCGCCTGTTTCACCTGTTAAAACATTAAGCCCACTATTAAAT
>JAIDJS010000334.1 GCA_029052085.1 Eubacterium sp. | reverse complement strand
ATTATATATTATTGTATAATGGTTTCAAAGTCCCTTTTGTGCTTTGAAATAAAAAGACATTTAAAAATTAAGAATCCTAAAATGATTAGAGGTAAAAATCGTGATTGAATTTCGTGATGTTTCAAAGGTGTATGACAGTAACGGCACTAAAGCGCTCAATAATGTTAACATCAAAATCGAAGATGGAGAATTTGTTTTCATTGTTGGTTCTTCCGGTGCAGGTAAAAGTACATTTTTGAAGCTTATTATGCATGAGGAGAAGCCATCCGATGGTGTTGTTGTCGTTGGCGATTATTCTTCGGAAACAATAAAGAAAAGGCAGGTTCCTTATTACAGAAGAACGATGGGAATCGTATTTCAGGATTTCCGTCTTATTCCGAAAATGAGTGTTTATGATAATGTAGCTTTTGCAATGCGTGTTATCGGAGCAAAGGAAAAGGAAATCAGAAAAAGAGTTCCTTATATTCTTCAGCTTGTCGGTCTTTCTCATAAGGCACGTTCCATGCCGAATGAGCTTTCAGGCGGCGAACAGCAGCGTGTTTCCCTTGCCCGTGCTCTTGTTAATAATCCTAAGCTTATCGTTGCGGACGAGCCTACAGGTAATGTTGATCCTGAGATGAGCCACGAAATCGTTGATATGTTAACAAAAATCAATAACAATGGCACAACCGTTATTATGGTTACGCATGAGCATGATCTTGTTCGTGCATTCCAGCGCCGTGTTATTGTTATCAAAAACGGCGAGGTTGTTTCCGATACGCCGGATCCGACCCACGCTCAGTTTGAAGATACGGATGATACAGAAAAATCAACAGATATGTTTTTCTATAATGAAGATATTAAACTTGGAGAAGAGGTTGAAGATATTTTTGATTCAATAGATGCGTTTAATGTTAAGCCAGCCTCCGATACAACTGAGAACGGAGGTAATGAATAATGACCGCATCAAGCTTCAGATACCTTTTTAAAGAGGGTTTCAGAAATACATGGACAAACAGAATGATGAGTATTGCATCAATCTGTGTTTTAATGAGCTGCCTTGTTCTTATGGGCTGTGCAACAATGATATTCCTTAACATTGATTCTCTTCTCGGAAGAATTGAAAGCGAAAATGTTGTTATGGTTTTCGTTCAGGATGATACAACAGATAAGGAACTTCATGATATGGAAAGAGTGCTTAATAAAATTTCCAATGTGGATGAGGTTGTATTTGTTGCGAAAGAGGATGCTTATGCGGAGCAGCTTGCAACAATGGATGAGGCTGCAAGAACGTTCTTTACGGAAATAGATTCCGAAATTCCGCTTCCCGATGCGTTTAAGGTTACCGTAAAGGATTTAACAAGGTTTGATAATACGCTTAAGGATATTAAAGAGCTTGATCATATCGAAACGATAAGAGAAAATAAGGATTTGGCGAAAAAGCTTGTAACAATCCGTAAGGGGATAGAAGTAATCGCCGTTATTATCGTTCTGGTTCTTTTTGCAATCAGTGTATTTATCATTTCAAATACAATTAAGCTGACCGTATATTCAAGAAGGCTTGAAATAAGCATTATGAAATCGGTTGGTGCTACAAATGGCTTTGTGCGAATGCCTTTTATAGTTGAGGGTATGATTCTCGGAACGATATCGGGTATTCTTTCAACCGGTCTTGTAGGTGTGTTCTATGAATTTGCGGTTACGCAGTTTAAAGATTTAATCGTTTCGCTTGGCTTACAGGCCGTTGAATTTGCAAATTATGTTCTTCCTATGCTTGGTGCGTTTGTTGCAATCGGTATTTTAACCGGCGTAGGCGGATCTATCATTACAATGAGCCGTTATCTTAATAAGGAAGGCAGTGAGATCAGTGGGGTCTAAATTATTAAAAGTTTTCTGTTTGGTTTTTGCCGTGATGCTTGTTTTTTCAGGTACCTTTGCTGCTGAGGCTGCATCAACGTCCTCGCTTGAATCCCAGAAAAATAAAATTCAGAATGAGATTAACGAATCGCAGAAGAAGATTAATGCGCTGAAGGCAGAAAAATCAAAGCAGATGGAATATCTTTCAGCTCTTCAGGCAAAAATAGCATTGATTCAGGATAAGCTGGATACGCTTGAAGATCAGCGTGATTCTCTTCAGAATGAGATTGATGCGATTGAAGCAAAAATAGAAAAAACGGAAGCAGAAATCGAAGAAACACAAAGAAGAATAGAACAGAAAAAGCAGGAGTTTAAAGAGGTTTATGATACGTATTGCCAGCGTCTTCGCGCTATGTATATTTCAGGCAATGTAAGCACGCTTGAAATGTTCCTTGAAACGGGCATGGATATGTCCTCTATGCTTACCCGTGCTGAAATGGTTAAGCAGGTTTCTGCAAGTGATAAGAAAACACTTGATGATCTTATGACTAAAATGCAGGAAATTGAAGCGGAAAGACAGGCTCTTGCCGAAAAAAAGATTGAGCTTGATGAAGATAAAGCGGCTCTTGATAAACAGAAAACGCAGCTTCAGAGCTCTATTGATGAAATTGCTTCTTCCAAAAAAGAACTGGATGCTGAAGCAGCGGAAGCAAATGCTTTAATCAAAAGCATTGACAGCAAGCAGTCGGGCATTATGGAAACGATTGAAACAGACCGTAACAAGCTTGCGCAGATAGAGAATGAGCTCAGAAATGCAAACAATTCCGTTAAGCCAAGCGGGGAATACGTTGCCGGATCAGGACGGCTTGGGTATCCGACAAGCTACAGAACCATTTCTGCCGGTTATCCGAATTACAGCAGCGGCGCTTATCATGGGGGTGTTGATTTTCCTTGTCCGACAGGAACACCGGTTTATGCTGCGGACTCCGGTTATGTTACAGTAGCAACATATTCAAATGTCAGCTATGGCAATCGAGTTATGATTAACCACGGCAACGGCTTATCAACGCTTTATGCACATAACAGCCGCCTTGTTGTAAGTGTTGGTCAGGCTGTATCAAAAGGCGATATTATTGCTTATTCGGGCTCAACGGGCAATTCTTCAGGTCCGCACTGTCATTTTGAAGTAAGGCTGGGCAACAGTGCTACAAGAGTAAATCCGTTAAACTATCTTGGTTAATTTTTACATATTTAAAAAGTATTAATATTCAAGGAAGTGGAGTCAATGAAACTGATCAGCATATTAAAGAAGCCGATTTCTGTTTTGTTGACTTTCTGCTTTATTTTTGCACTGTCAGAAATTTCTATTTATCCTGCTATGGCAGAGTTTTCTCCTGAAGAGGAAAAGGCTGTTATAGAGCAGAAAATTAAGGAAGCGAATAATAAGCTTGATGAACTGGATGCCGAATCGGCGGGCGCAAAGGAACGCCTTGATGCGCTCAACGAAAAAATAGATTATCTTGAGCAGGAAATGAAGCTTGTTGATAATGATGTTGAAAAAGGCAAGGCCGATGTTGCTTCTTTGCAGCTTGATTGCGAGGAAAACGAAAAAGCAATTTTAACTGCTGAAAAGGATATTGAAATACTTTCAGAGGAGCTGGATTCGGCAACTGCTCAGTTTGATGAGAATTATGAGGCGTATCGCCAAAGGCTTCGTGCTATGTATATCAGCGGAGATACAAGTATTGTTGCGTTTCTCTTAACAAGCAATGATATTTCTCAGCTTTTAACCCGGCTGGAAATGCTTCGCTCAGTAGCTAAAAAAGACAGCGAGCTTCTTGATAATATCCAATCCGAAATGGAAGAAATCAAGGCTTCAAAAATAGAACTGACGGAGCGTGAGGCACAGCTTACCGCTCAAAGAACAGCGCTTTTGAAGAACAAAGAAAAACTTGAAAAAAGTATCATTTCTCTGGAAGAAAAGCAAAATTCGCTGCACGAAAAGAAAACCAACCTTTCTGCTGAAATGGTTGGTGCGAATACACTTATACGAAAGCTCAGCGAGGAAACAGGTTATTATACGGAATTTCTTGAGGATAATCAGGAAAATCTTGATGAGATAGATAAAAAGCTTGCTGCCGCCGCCAATAAATATGCAGATACGGTTGTTACAACGACTACATCTACAACTGCTCCGAGCAATAATGAAGCAGACCCGTCCACAACCGTTTCAACTACCAAAAAAAATACAAACAGCTATATACATTTTACCTATCCTGTGCCGTCTCAGAAAATGATTACATGCGGATTTTACGACTATCCGAATCATAACGGATGTGATTTTGCCTGCTCATTAAATTCCAATGTGGTTGCTGCAGAATCCGGAACAGTTATTATTTCCGATGATCTGGTTAATGAGGACGGCTCATACAGAAGCTATGGAAGATATATAGTTATTATGCATGATAAAACAACGAAATCGGGAGATCCTGTTTATACCCTTTATGCCCATAATGCCGTAAGGCTTGTATCAGAGGGTCAGCGTGTTCAAAAAGGTCAGCTTATAGCCTATTCGGGTTCAACAGGAAATTCATCGGGGCCTCATTGCCATTTTGAAGTAAGAACACCTACCGCTTCCTCGGCTGACAGGAAAAACCCGGCAGATTATTTGCCATAAATATAATTAGCAAAATCACTATCAGGTATAGTATAATAAAAATATAAATCAATTTAAATGGGCGTGATGTAATGCATCATAAAAATTCAATAAAATTTGCAATATTGTTTTTATCTTTTTGCCTTATGATATCCTTTGTTTCGGCGGGAGGATATCATTCCTATGCTGATGAGAAAAAGCCTGCCACAAGTGTAAAGGAAAGTACAACGGCTTCCGAAAAGGAAAAGATGGAAGCGCAGCGAAAGCTTGAAGAGCAAAGAAAGGAATTTGAAAAAAATATTTCTGATCTTGATACAAAGCTTAATGCGCTTGCCTCTGTTTCAAAGGATACAGAGGAATACATAAATACGCTGGATCAGAAAATCGGTTATGTAAATCAGCAGCTTACCGTGCTGGACAGTCAGATAGCGGACTTTCGTGAGGAAATAGATGCGCTTCAGAAAAAGATTGATGAAAACCAGGCAGAGGCGGATGCTCTGCAGGCGGAAATTGATGCTGTTCAGGATAAGATTGACAAGCTGAATCAGGAGTTTGAAGAAAAGCTTTCGGAATATCGTTCAAGAATGCGTGCGGTTTATGTTTCCGGCAGCTCAAGCCTTATTGAATCCTTGCTTGAATGTTCAGATTTGTCTAAGCTTTTTACAAGATATGAAATGATAAAAACCATGTCAAAGTCTGATTCAAATCTTCTTTCCGATATCCAGGCGGAAACAGATAAAATCATGCAGCAGGAATCGGATCTTAATGCCAAAAAGGCTAATCTTGATTTGATGAAATCAGATTTGTATCTTAAGAAAAATGATCTTGAAACAAAGCAGGATCAATTAACCGAAACCCAGAATGAAATTGCAAAAAAGAAAATTGCTCTTTCTGTTGATAAGGCGGAAAGTGATAAGCTTTTTGCTGAGCTTACTGCGAAAAACGGTATGTATTCCGAATTCCGGAATGAGGATGAAGCAATAAAAAAAGCGGTTGAAGCTGAAATTGAAGCGGTTATTAAGGGGATTAAGAATCCGGAGGATGTTACTCTTGCAACAACCAGTGACAGAGAAGAAACTACTGCTGACTTCCAAAAGCCGACGGATGTTTATGACAGATCTGACGCTGTTTATAATATGACCTATCCAACAAGCTACAGAACGATTTCGGCAGGATTTCCGAATTATTCAAACGGCTCTTACCACGGCGGTATAGATTTTCCCTGCCCAACCGGTTCAAAGATTGTTGCTGCACAGTCCGGTGTTGTTTCTCTTGTAAAAAAGCTGACTACAAGCTATGGCTATTATGTAATGATTTATCACGGAACAGATTCAAACGGAAGGCATATTTTTACACTTTATGCTCATAATTCCGGTATCCTTGTATCTCCCGGTGATTCAGTTGCAAAGGGTCAGCAGATTGCAAAATCCGGTTCAACCGGAAACTCAACAGGCCCGCATTGTCATTTTGAAATAAGAGTGGATAATCAGAGAGTCAATCCTAAAAACTACATAATGTAAAAATACAGATATGAATAAAATAAATTACAGCATTGAAACTGAAAAGATCATTCAAAACAATAAGAGAGAGCAAATGATGCCCTCTCTTTTGCTTCATGCGTGCTGTGCTCCGTGCTCAAGCGCCTGTCTTATGTATCTTTATGAACATTTTGATATAACGGTTTTTTATTATAATCCGAATATTTCTCCTAAGGCTGAGTTTGATAAAAGGCTTGATGAGGAAAAACGTCTTGTTGCCGAAATGCTTCCTGATGAGAATATAAAGGTTATTGAGGGAAGCTATCGTTATGATGATTTTCTGGAAATATCAAAAGGGCTTGAGAAGCTTCCCGAAGGCGGAGAAAGATGCTTTCGGTGTTATCGCTTACGGCTTGAAGAAACGGCAAGGCTTGCAAAGGAACAGGGTTTTGATTATTTTTGTACAACGCTTTCGATAAGCCCTCTCAAAAATTCTCAGAAAATAAATGAAATCGGATTTGAAACTGCCGAAGCATTCGGTGTTAAATGGCTTCCGTCCGATTTCAAAAAGAAAGAGGGATATAAGCGTTCTATTGAACTTTCTAAGCAGTATAAGCTGTACCGCCAGAATTTCTGCGGATGTGTATTTTCAAAAAAGGAGGGAGCTTTAAATGAATCATAATCCTCTTGCTTCAAGGATAAGACCAAGCGAGCTTTCGGAGGTTGTAGGGCAAAAGCATTTGCTTGAAAAAGGCAGACCTCTGTATAACCTGATAGAAAACGGCAATCTTCCCAATTTGATTTTTTATGGCCCGTCAGGTGTGGGAAAAACTACGGTTGCTTCCATTATTGCGCAGAAAACACAAAAAACCTTAAGAAAGCTGAACGGTACAAGTGCTTCAACGCAGGATATTAAGGATATTGTTGCCCAGATAGGAACCCTTGAAGCACCGAATGGTATTCTTCTTTATCTTGATGAAATCCAGTATTTCAATAAGCGCCAGCAGCAAAGTCTGCTTGAATACATAGAAAACGGAAAAATAACGTTGATTGCTTCAACAACGGAAAATCCTTATTTTTATATTTATCCTGCCATCCTTTCCCGTTCAACCGTGTTTGAATTCAAAACCATTGAATGGCAGGACATTGTGCCTGCCGTCAAAAGAGGCTTTGATATTTTAGCAAGTGAAAATGAGGTTGAAATTGAAGCGGAGGATGGCGTCTTTGATAAAATAGCAAGGGGCTGCGGCGGAGATGTAAGAAAAGCATTAAACAGTGTTGAAAACTGCTTTTTTGTTACCTCAACGGAAAATGGAATGAAGCATATTCTGCTTGAAACGGCTGAGGAATTAACGCAGAAAAGTGCCGTGAAATACGACAGAGAAGGCGATGAGCATTATGATATTATCTCTGCCTATCAGAAAAGTATGCGTGGTTCAGACCCCGATGCGGCGCTCCATTATCTTGCAAGGCTTCTTGAAGCGGGAGATCTGCCTTCTGCCTGCCGAAGGCTTATGGTTTGTGCCTGCGAGGATGTGGGCTTGGCTTATCCCCAGATTATTCCCATTGTTAAGGCGGCAATTGATGCTGCAATGATGATCGGGCTTCCGGAAGCAAGAATTCCGCTTGCAGATGCCGTTGTTCTTGTTGCTGCCTCTCCCAAAAGCAATTCCGCCTATGAAGCCATAAATATGGCAATTGACGATGTAAAAAAAGGTAATTACGGACCTATTCCGAGAACGCTTCAGAATAAGCATTTTGACGGCGAGGATGCTGCTGTTAAAGGTCAGTTTTATGAATATCCGCATTTGTATGGAAACCATTGGATTGATCAGCAGTATCTTCCCGATGCAATCAAGGATGTACAATATTATCATGCAGGCGAGAATAAAAATGAGCAGGCCTTTAAAGTGTACTGGGATAAAATTAAAGGAGAAAAATAATGAAATTCATTAAAGTTGGCAGGGATATAAACGCTTCAAGGCTTTCGTATGGCTGTATGCGTATAGGAAATAAAACCGAAAGGGAAGCGGAAGCTGTTGTTAAAACTGCGATTGAATGCGGAATAAACTTTTTTGATAATGCGGATATATATTGTTCGGGAAAATCGGAAGAATTTTTCGGTAAAGCAATAAAGAATGTCAAAAGAAATGAACTGTATATTCAATCAAAATGCGGTATCCGAAAAGGCTTTTATGATTTTTCAAAGGAGCATATTATCTCATCTGCCGAGGCATCAATAAAAAGAATAAACTGTGATTATCTTGATGTGCTGTGTCTTCATCGTCCGGATGTGCTTATGGAAGGCGAGGAGGTTGCGCAAGCGTTTGAAACACTCTATTCAAGAGGGCTTGTAAGAAATTTTGGTGTTTCAAATTTTAATCCTATGCAGATAGAGCTTCTGAAAAAATATGTTGAATTTCCTATTATTGTAAATCAGCTTCAGCTTGGTGTTTTTCATACCGGTATGATAGACAGCGGTATGTGTGTTAATATGGATAATGGTTTTTCGGTTGATAAGGATGGTTCGGTTCTGCCTTATTGCCAATTAAACGATATGGTCATTCAGGCATGGGGACCTCTCCGAAGTAAAAACGGCATTTTTTCAGATGATGAAACCGTTTCCGGGCAAAGCCGGAAGCTTGCTGAAAAGGCATCGGGCTTTGGTGTTTCAAAGGAGGCACTGGCTGTTGCGTTTATTTCAAGAATAAAT
The DNA here is from genome assembly GCA_029052085.1 of Eubacterium sp. Taxonomy (GTDB): domain Bacteria; phylum Bacillota; class Clostridia; order Oscillospirales; family Acutalibacteraceae; genus Eubacterium_R. The sequence continues at coordinate 822 of JAIDJS010000334.1, read as the reverse complement.
AATGTGCAGCCGATTCTCGGAACAACCAGCCCGGAAAGGCTGAAGCTGCTTGCTGAAAGTGAAAATGTTGCGCTTTCAAGGCAGCAGTGGTATGAAATTTACAGAGAAATGGGGAATATTGTACCGTGACGAAAAAGGAAAGGGCCATAAAGGCTGTTGAAATTTTAAAGGAATTATATCCGGAAGCAATATGTTCTCTTACGGCATCTAATCCGTTTGAACTGCTTGTTGCGGTAAGGCTTTCCGCTCAATGTACCGATGCAAGGGTTAATCTTGTTACCCCTGCGCTGTTTGAAAGATATAAAACGATTGAAGATTATGCAAATGCCGATGTAAAAGAGGTTGAAAGGTACATACATTCCTGCGGCTTTTATAAAAGCAAGGCAGAGTCAATCGTCGGAATGGCGCAAAGGATTTTATCCGATTTTGACGGAAGAGTTCCTGATACAATTGAAGATTTGATAACACTTCCCGGTGTCGGCAGAAAAACAGCGAATTTGATTGTAGGTGATATTTACGGCAAGCCGTCCATTGTTGTAGATACGCATTGTATCAGAATAACAAACAGACTTGGTCTTGTTGCAGAAAAGGATCCGAAGAAAATTGAGTTTGCTTTAAAAAAGATTATTCCTGCAGAGGAGGGTTCGGATTTCTGCCACAGGCTTGTTCTTTTCGGAAGGGATGTCTGTTCGGCAAGAAAGCCGCTTTGCAATGCGTGCAAAATGAGCGAAATCTGCAAAAGGGTTGGTGTAAAATAGCTTATGAACAGCAACATTATATTAATAGGTATGCCGGGTTCGGGGAAATCAACCTGCGGTGTTC
>JAIDJS010000333.1 GCA_029052085.1 Eubacterium sp. | reverse complement strand
CATTCATTACTTTTCAAGGAAAATTTACGACTTTCTTTTACAGAAGCTTTAAAAACACTGTTAAAAGAAGAAACACACTTTGCAGTTATTGCACCGTCGATACAAAAACGTGAATTAAGATTTTTTGAAAAAGGCTTCAAACTGATTTCTACATTGCAATCTTCGCTGCTGTTATTGCAGATATGAATTACTTCAATAAGCGCAGGCTGATTGACCGCAGGCAGAAATTCACGGATAACCCCGACAGCCGTATTCGTTAAGGAATGGATTTTTAAATTACCCTTTACTGATATTTCCTTCGGATATTCCTTTACAGCTTTATTATTTACCTTAATATCTGCAGGCGAAGAAGTAAAATTATAGCAAAAGGAGGATTGCGTAACATTAGGCTGAACGCGAAGCGTTGGCACAACAAGATACTTCATCAATCTTAATCTGCCCTTATTATTCCTGCCGTAACTTATAATAGATGAAGAATAGAAGCCTGCCATTTCAATATGATCTGCACAGCTTCCCGTTTCCTTGCCTATATTCCAGACAACCGCATTATAATCATTCAGATATCTTTTTCTCGGAATATTTAAATCCTTTGCCTTTGGTTTTGCCCATGAAGCAAAGCTTTGCGGTTTTAAAAATAAAGCATAAAGCTCATATAGTTTATTCATCATTCAAGGTTTCCTCTGCTACTGCTCTTTCCTTTAAATCCTCAATAATTTTCTTATGGTCTTTTTCCTTAAGATTGTAGAAAAACATAGGAATAACAGAAAGTATGCAGCTGATTATTGTTGTAATAATTAAAATATTGAAAATAGGTGTTCTTACAGATGCTTCATAAAGCACTGTGTAATCCTCTTTTAAACCATAATGTTCATAGAAATAAGGAATAATAAGTCCTGTAAACATACCAGCAAAGGTTGTTATCATTCCGCCAAACTGTGTTATAAAGCCTTCAAGGCGTGTTCCCGTTTTCCATTGCTGATAGTCAAAAATCTCGGCTGTCATAGAAGATGTAATTACACTGTCTCCTCCCAGCATAAGCGTTGCAAGATAAAGACATGCAATAAATAAAAATGACGAATTCATTGTAAACAGCATCAGCGCAGAAAATACGGCACGAAGCAGATTTGTCCAGATTAAAACATTTCTTTTTCCAAGCTTTTTTGCAAGCAGCGGAGCAAGCAGCATAAGCGGAACCGAAGCCGTGCCTATAACAGTATTCATAATAC
>JAIDJS010000332.1:4528-34702 GCA_029052085.1 Eubacterium sp. | reverse complement strand
AACAAAAGATTCTTTCTGATGAAACAAGGGATAACATTTATTCGGAGGAGTATTATAACGGCAGTGTGTCCTTCAGTATTGAATATAAGCTTCAGAATGGTAAAACTATTAAACGCTTTTATAGTGTTTCAACAAAAGATATTGTTGATGAATATACCGATCTTCTGAAAACCGATGAAGGCATAGATCAGCTCGGCATTATTGAGTTTAAACCCAAAGATATCCTTTTTGTAACAGCTGATGATGTTTCGTGGTATGAAGATTATAATGGTTCTGTTCAAATCGATTACCCTAAAAGTATTATTTATGCTGATGTTGGTTTTATTAAAGATATAGATATCAGAAAATTGTGCGAATGTATAATCAAGGATTTGAAGAATGCGAATCCTTACAGATTTGTGGATACTGCCGGAATTTATTTTGATACGGGTTACCAGTATGATAAAGATACAGACGAGTGGTATAAAAATTCAATCTATTCAAAATACGATTTTGAATTAGGTTTATATCAGTTTAATGAATCTATTGATAATGTTTCAAGGGAACAGCTGGAAAGGCTTTCTCCAAAGGAAATGCTTGTCGCTAATGATAAGCATGGATTGCAGGGTAATTCTCATAAGGAATGGGTTAAAAGCTTCTATTTTTATATTAATACTGATGAGGATATAAATACGGTTTCTTATCTTAAAGAATTAGGCTACAAATTTTGAATCTGGTAAAAGGAGGGCAGAATATGAAATCTGCAACTCAGAAGCATAGCGGCTTTTTGCCTATGCTTAAAAATATTTTCAGACGAAATGCACTAAGCTTAGTATTATCCCAGCTTATTACATTGTTTATAACGTTGATTATCACTACAGGCAGGCTTAGCAAAAAGCCTTCAAGGGTTGAGGATATTACTCTTGACTTCAGCTTTGATGTGTCAACAACTTTGGCTGTGTTTTCATTTGTTATATCCCTTATTGCTGTTTATATATTGCATCGTGAATTGTTCAGCAGAAGAGCATCGGATTTCTTGCTTTCAATGCCGGTTAAAAGAGAAGCGTTTTTTAATGCAAATGCTTTTTTCGGCTTAATAAATATTGCATTGTCTTATGTAATTTCTTTTGCTGCTGCAGTTTTCTTAATCAAGGCAGATGTTGTTTATCCGGCGAAGTTTTACATATTTGATGTTTCGTCATTTGCATTGCTTATGCTGATGTCTTTTTTAGCTTCAATTGCTGTTTTTTCTATGTTTATGGTTTGCGCAGTAATTTCAGGCAGAAAATGGCATTACTTTGTTTTAAGCTACTTTGCTGCTTCGGGAGCTTTCAGCGCATCAGCCGGCTTGTCTAATTATGTTAATACAATATGGGGCTTTATGCTTGATGATGATTACAGCTTTATTGTATCAACTGTTGCTTCTGTTACGGTATCTGCGGAAGATAAATTAAACAATGTATTTATTATAGTAATTGCCCTTCTTGCTCAGACCGTGATTGCATATACGGCAGGTATTATTGCATTTAAACACAGAAAGGCAGAGGTAGCAGAAACAACGGTTTTCGGAAACATTCTTCCGTTTGCAATTATAACCGTATTTCTTCTGGCTGAGGCATTTATGGCGCTGAGTCTGGCAAATCAGCTATCCATAAAGCTGATTGCTGCATTCATTGCAATGGTTTTGTCTGTTCTGATCATAACAGCGTTATTTTACAGAAAGCCGTTTAATAAGTTAACGATTGCAAGCTTAATTACATCTGTTGCTGTAACCGTCGTTGTGGTTTTATGTGTTGAAATTACTCCAAGGTCAACCGGTTATGTTGATTATGTTCCAAAAGCAAGTGAGGTTGAAAGCGTAACGGTAGAAACAGGCGGCGATTATCGGAATATGCCGGGTTTGGATATATTCAGCGATTTTCTTTTAAATACATATTATGATGGGATTGGATTTTATAGCGAGGACAGCAATAAATTTGAGTTAGCAAGTGATGAGGCGAAAACTGCTGTTTCTGCTCTTCATAAGAAAATAGCTTCAAATGAAGCACAGAGCAGGTTTTATGATACCAAAACATATGAGTATGATGCGGTTAACGGTATAAGGCTTGAATATAAGCTTAAAAACGGGAAAACGGTTGTTCGTACCTATTCTGTTAATGCTTCGATAGCAAGCGAAGCATTTGCTGCGGTGCTGAAAACGGATGAATGCTTGGAACAGATTGTGCCGGTAAGCCGGAGCAATGATATTCTTTTTATCGCAATCAATAATTATACAGAGGATACCGAAATCGTATACGAAGATACAGATTTTGATGATAATGATTATGATTTTGTATATAGTTATAATTGTATACAGCTTGATGATTATAAACCGCTCTTTGATTGTATAAAAAAGGATATCAAGAAAAGAGAGAATACATATAATTTTCTTATGGATAATGGATTTGATTCCGAGTATTATGAAAAATCGAACGAGGATTACGGATATTATGATGTATATGAAGATTCCGTGTATACAATTACTTTTTATAGATTCAATGCTTCGGTATCGGATGAGGAAAAGGAAAATCTGCTCAAAATCACTCCGAATGAAATGCTCAGCTATAATGAAAAACGAATGGTGGAAAGCAATTATATGCTTGATTCTCTTTTTGATGAATATATTTTTATTGTTGAAAAGGATGATAATAATACAGTGAGGTATTTGAAGAGCATCGAATAGATAAGGCAAGAAAAAACAGCCACTGCAAAGGGACACCATGCATAAAGAATAATTGCTAAAAAATATGGAGAATACGGCAAACTGCTGCGTTAAAATTATAGTGAGGGCGGCAGCCCACCCTATAATTTATGCCTTGCATTTTATCCATATCTCATATTTTTTAGTGCGAAGCAGTTTAAATGAACTGATTTTGTTCAGATTAAATGAATAAATCTCGGTGCATACGAAAGTATGCACCGAGATTTTTAATTCTTAGATGGGCAAAATCAGAAAATTTAAACCGAATACTTCTTTACGTAGGGTGTCCCAACGCAGCGGCTGTTCTGCTTTAATCATTTATCTTAACATTGAAAAACCAAGATCAACAGCTCCGCCGAGGATTCTTGATGTTTTCTTCATACCAAGGGTTTCCGTTATCCACAGAATAATTAATGCAATTAAAATGCAGATAATAAGCGTTTCTTTTTTCATCATTTTACCTCCTGCGGAACATTATATATCTATTATATACCATTAAAAAAATAAATCAAGTAGGGTAAAATATTTTGTTGTAAAAAAAGATTAATTTTATGTTGAAAAATGATAAGAGATGTTTTATAATACTAACGATTTAAATATAATGGGGGAATGTTTGAATGTATCAAATTGCTCTTTTAATTACAGCTAAAGCAGGCTTTTTCGGTTCTATAGACTGGGCTCAGGTTGCAACTGTTGTGCTTGCCGGTGTCGGAATCGTTCTTGGTGTTCTTATTGTTCTTATATTTGTTTTTGGTGCTTTTGGAAATGTTGTTTCAAAGCTTGAGAAATCAGCTAAAGAAAAAAAGGCAAAAAAAGATGCAGCAAAGGCTGCAAAAAATGTAAAAGAAACTCCGGTTACAAAAACAGAACCTGCTGTTAAAGCAGTTCCTGCTCCGGTTGTTGAACAGGGTATAAGCGGCGAGGTTGTTGCGGCTATTACCGCTGCCATAACAGCAAGCGAGGGCTCAAATCAGTTTGTTATCCGTTCTGTTAAAAGAAAAGATGTCGGCAGCAGAAATCCTTGGGCAAGGGCTGCTGTTCGTGATAACACAAGATCGTTTTAATAGGAGGATTTAGTAATGGAAATATTACAGGGCGTTTGGGGCGCAATCGTTGATATTTTTGCAAACAGCGGCTATGCGTTTTTCTTTACAGACGGCGGTTGGAAAAACCTTGTTATGCTTTTGGTTTCATTCGTATTTTTATATCTTGGTATTAAAAAGGGCTTTGAGCCTCTTCTTATGATACCTATTGCATTTGGTATGCTGCTTGCAAATATTCCGGGTGCAAACCTGGCAGTTCAGTATCATGATATGGAGAGCTTTATTCAGCTTGTTGCCAACGGCAGAGTGTGGGACGAGGTTAATGAGGTGTGGATAACAGGGCTTACACCGGGACTTATGGATTTCCTTTATTTCGGTGTTAAGGCAGGTATATATCCTCCGCTTATTTTCCTTGGTATCGGTACAATGACCGATTTCTCTCCGCTTATTGCAAATCCGAAAAGCTTTATTCTCGGTGCAGCTGCTCAGTTTGGTATTTTCTTTACCTATATCGGTGCTACGCTTCTTGGCTTTACACCTAAGGAATCTGGTGCGATTGCCATTATCGGCGGTGCAGACGGTCCGACAGCTATTTTTGTAACATCTATTCTTGCACCTGCTTTGCTTGGTACAATAGCAGTTGCGGCATATTCCTATATGGCTCTTGTTCCTGTTATTCAGCCGCCTATTATGCGTGCTTTAACTACAAAGAAGGAACGTTCTGTTGTAATGGGTAATCTTCGCCCTGTATCAAAGCTTGAAAAGATTTTGTTCCCTATAATGGTAACCATTATTGTTGCGCTTCTTCTTCCGGATGCAGGTGCCCTTGTCGGTATGCTTATGTTTGGTAATCTTCTTAAAGAAAGCGGAAGAACAGAGCGTATTGCAAAGGCTGCTCAGAATGAGCTTATGAATATTATTACAATTATGCTTGGTGTTTCTGTTGGTGCTACAACAAGTGCGCAGTCTTTCTTAACAGGAAAAACGCTTGGAATTATTGCACTTGGCCTTGTTGCATTTGCAGTAGGTACGGCAAGCGGTGTGCTTTTCGGTAAATTAATGTATTTCTTTACAAAAGGAAAGGTAAATCCGCTTATCGGTTCGGCAGGTGTTTCTGCTGTTCCTATGGCTGCCCGTGTCAGCCAGAAAGAGGGTCAGAGAGAAAATCCTTCAAACTTCCTTCTTATGCATGCTATGGGTCCGAATGTATCAGGCGTTATCGGTTCTGCTGTTGCAGCCGGTGTTCTTTTGACACTTCTCCGATAAGTAAATAATGAAAAAACGTAAAGGGTGTCACTCTTAGTGACTCCCTTTTTTATCCCTATAAAAGATATGAATTGAGGTTATACATATGGCATTAAATGAAATGCAGCAGCAGGCTGTTGAATGTACAGAGGGTCCGCTTTTAATTCTTGCGGGTGCGGGCTCAGGCAAAACAACTGTGCTTGTTAATCGTGTTCAGCATATTATTGAAGATGGCCTTGCCCTGCCGTGGCAGGTGCTTGCAATTACCTTTACCAATAAGGCTGCAGGAGAGCTTAAGGAGCGTCTTATAAGGGCTATAGGCGAAGAAGCAAGCAGTATATGGGCATTTACCTTCCATTCCTGCTGTGCCAGAATTTTAAGACGTTTTGGTGACAGAATAGGCTATAGCAATCATTTTACAATTTATGATACTGATGATCAGAAGCGTGTTATGAAGCATTGCCAGAAATCACTTGGCTTAACGGATAAAATTCTTCATCATAAATCTATTTTAAGTGCCGTAAGCACTGCCAAAGACAGCTTGATTGATTACAATGAGTATAAAAAAGAAGCCGTAAATGATTTCCGAAAATCAAAAATTGCGGATTGCTATGAAATGTATCAGAAGGAGCTTCTGAAATCCGATGCAATGGATTTTGATGATATTATTTTTAATACCGTTAAGCTTTTTCAGGAAAATGATGATGTTTTAGAGCTTTATCAGAAGCAGTTCAGGTATGTTATGGTTGATGAGTATCAGGATACCTCTCATGCGCAATATGTGCTGGTTTCCCTGCTTGCAGGCGGATACAGGAATATTTGCGTTGTCGGCGATGATGACCAGAGTATCTATCGTTTCAGGGGTGCTACGATTGAAAATATTTTGTCCTTTGAAAAGCAATACAGCAATGCAAGAGTTATCAGACTTGAACAGAATTATCGTTCAACGCAGAATATTCTTGATGGTGCAAACTCTGTTATTTCAAATAATAAAAACAGAAAAGGCAAAAATCTTTGGACAGCTGCCGGTGCAGGAGATAAGATTATTTTAAATACCGTAAACAGCGAGGCGGAGGAGTCCTCTTTTATAGCCGAAGAAATTCTTAAAAATGTTGATGCCGGCAGAAAAATGAGTGATCACGCTGTTCTGTACCGTACAAACGCTCAGTCCAGAAATCTTGAAATTACGCTTACAAAAAGCGGAATTCCGCATAAAATTATCGGAGGAAACCGTTTCTTTGACAGAAAGGAAGTCAAGGATATTATTTCTTATTTTGCGGTTATTAATAATCCTGCCGATAATGTTCGTCTTCAAAGAATTATAAATGTTCCGAAAAGAGGAATCGGAGATACGATGTTTGCAAATGTGCTTGAAATTTCAACGGGTCTTGGAATTTCTGCATTTGAGGTTTGCGAAAGAAGCGATGAATTTCAGAAAACACTTCGTTCTTCCCAAAAGCTTCAGGGCTTTACGAATATGATTAAGCATTTTCAGAAGCTGCTTGATGAAAAAATGCCGCTTTCCGATTTGCTTCAGGAAATAATAAACGAAACAAAGTACTTTGAATATCTTGCTGAAGACCCTGAAACAGAGGAGGACAGGAAGAACAATATCAACGAACTTTCTTCTATGTTTATTAAATATCAGGAGGAGGAAGAGGATTTTGAACTTTCCGATTTTCTTGAGGATGTTGCGCTTGTTTCGGATATTGACAGTTATAACGAGGATGAGGATTGTGTTGTCCTTATGACGCTCCATTCTGCAAAGGGCCTTGAATTTCCTGTTGTATTTATTCCCGGTATGGAAGAGGGAATATTCCCCGGTAATCAGTCTATTTACAGCGAGGATGATTTGGAGGAGGAACGCCGTCTTGCATATGTAGGCATTACAAGAGCAAAGGAAAAGCTGTATCTTATCAATGCAAGGCAGAGAATGCTTTATGGTCAGACAAACAGAAATATGGCTTCCCGCTTTATCCGTGAAATTCCCGTAAGTGTAACAGATGATATAACTGTAGAAACATTCACGTCAAGAAACGGATTTTCTTATTCAAACAGGGGCGGTTCGGCATTTGCCGGCGTATCATCTGCCGGTTCGGGCAGAACGCAAATCAATAACAGGCAAAGCTCCTCTGCGGCTCATAAATTCGGTCAGGTTGGTGCTTCTGCAGAAAACATAGGTGTTTCATATCATGTCGGTGATACAGTAAGGCATAAAACCTTTGGTACAGGTGTTATTCTTTCAAGCAAGCCGATGGGCAATGATAATCTTCTTGAGGTGGCATTTGACAGAGCAGGCACGAAAAAGCTTATGGCTAATTTTGCTAAGCTGGAAAAAATTTAATCATAACAGAACAGAAATCTGATTTTGACAGCAATAATAAATACCTCTCCGTTGGGAGAGGTATTTTTTATCCCCTATCAGCCTCCCTTGTAAAAGGGAGTGGAACCACTTGTGGTGGAGGGATTCAACGGTTAATTTCTTTTGTCTACGCTTCTGTATCCTCATTTGCTGAACAGCAGCAGCCCGTCTGTACATTTTCCCTTTCAGGCGGGAAAAATTCATCAACCGGAAAGTCGATTGTCTGGAAAGTATCGCATGGATTCTGCGTATTGCAGCAGCATTCTTTTTCAGGAATGCAGTAATCATATGCAGGGATAAGCATCTGAACATCTCTTTCCATCTGAACAATGCTGAAAAGTCCTAATGTAACAAGCACTGCTCTTGATGAGCCTGCGCTTGGAATACTGTCAGATACATTTTTCAAAATGCTCTGAGGGAAGGAAGAGCAAATCGGAATGCAGCAGTCGCAGGCATCAACAACATCGCAGGAAAGAATAACGGGATCAACTGCCTGAACCTTAGCTGTCGGATTGGAATACTGCGGTGCATCGGGGCAGTCAAGCTCTTCGTTAATCGGATTGGATGTGAAGATTTTGACATTGCCGTCTGAGCCGTAGAGTATACATTTTTTTGTGAACTGGGTAAAGCCGACTGCAACCTCTGGTGTAGTGCAAGGTGCTGAATAAGTGTCAAAGCAGAGTCTGAAATAGAAGGTAATATCAACGCTGAAATAGCCTCTGTTAAATGGTACCTCCTCAACATCAATGGATACGGATGTGATTTCACATTCACGGCATTTAACCGTAACCGCATCGTCAATTAATCTCTGGCTGCGGCTGAAAAATGTAACTCTTAAATCTTCTAAGCAATCCTTTGATACACAGCTGTCGTAAATTCGCTTTGTATCTATGCAAACTGCTTCATTTATCTGTCTTTCGTTTGGTAAATCAGCCATTAAAAAAACTCCTTTACAGAATATTTGAAGATAACTTCATAACATTCTATGAGGGAGTTTTAATATTGTTAATCAAAAACAGGATACATTCTTCTGAAAGTTGAATTTATATGCCTGAAATAATCAGAATCTATATTGTTAAGCGTATCCTCTGTTGTTCTGAAACGCCAGTTTTCGCTTGGTATACCCGGTGTGTTCATTCTTGCGTCAGAGCCGAAGCCGCACATATCCTGAAGAGATATAACCGCAACGTTTGAGGCACTTTTCCAGACGCTTTCAATAACCTTTCTGCAGCTTTGGCTGTAATATCCGCCTTCGCCCCAGTTATCGCCGGAAAAGCCGATATAATCAAGCGCAAATGCTCTTTCCGCTTCGCTTGCTTCCCACAGCCAGCCTAAAATCGTGTTGTTATCATGCGTTCCAACATAGTTTATGCTGTTTGGCACGGCATTGTGAGGCATATGGCTTGAATCTGAATTCGGGTCAAATCCAAATTGAACAACCTTCATTCCGGGGAAGCCTGTATCTTCAAGAAGCTGGATAACATCCTCTCCGAAGGTGCCGAGATCTTCGGCAATAATCGGAGCATCGGGGAAGGCTTCAAAAACCTTTGAAAATAAATCCATTTTTGGTCCGTCTTTCCATTCTCCTGTTTTTGCTGTTTCAGCATCGGCAGGTACCTCCCAATAGCTTGCAAAAGCACGGAAATGGTCTATTCTTACAATATCGTATGTTTTAAGAGCGGTGCCTATTCTTGAAATCCACCAGGAATAATTGTCCCTTTTCATAGCCTTCCAGTCATAAATCGGATTTCCCCAAAGCTGACCGTTTTCACTGAAGTAATCGGGCGGAACACCAGCAACCTTTTCAACCTTTAAGGTTTTTTCGTCAATAAGGAATAACGGCAGGTTAGACCATACATCAACGCTGTCCATAGCAACATAAATCGGCATATCTCCTATAACGGCAATGCCCTTATCATTTGCATATTTTTTGATTTCAGACCATTGCTTAAAGAAAATGTACTGAACAAATTTCCAAAAAGCCGCTGCCTCTTCAAAAGAGAAAATATCCTTAATGCAGGAATAATAATGCGAATGCACCTCGCTCCATTCCCACCAGGGCTTTCCGCCTTCAAGCTCCTTAACAGCCATAAAAACGGCATAATCCGTAAGCCACGGATTTTCAATTTCAAAGTTTTTAATATCTGTTGCTATACTGTCTGTAATATTTAAAAAAGCTTTTTTCAGAACGGCAAGTCTTTTTTCGGCTGCAAACGTATAGTTTGCCGTATATGGAGTTCCATCATAATAATTTGATTTGACATCTTCATCGTTTATAAGACCCATATCTCTTAATCCCTCAGGATTAATAAAAAGATAGTTTCCTGCAAAGGCACTTGGCGAGCAGTACGGGCTGTTTGAATGATCTGTCGGATTAAATGGAAGTACCTGCCAGTAGGTAAAGCCCATATGGCAAATCCTGTCTATAAAATCCATTGTGCTTTTTCCGAAAACGCCTATTCCGTAAGGCGATGGCATAGAGCTGATGTGAAAAAGAACTCCTGCCCCTCTTTTTTTCAGCATAGTGTCACCTCAAAATTTTAATAAGCAGATTTTACCACTTTAGCAAAATAAATGCAATATGTTAAAATAAACACAATAATATTATATTATTAACAGCTTATATAATAAATATTTAATATAAATTAATAATTAGATATTGAATATATGCCCCTTGTTTGTTATAATGAAGCATAATAATGGATTTTTATATGCTGAGGTAGAAATGATGGAAGAAAACAAACGCAAAACTGCTGTTGTAAACGAAAAAGAAATAAAAAAGCAGCAGGAATTCTGCAAAAAAGCAGCTTCTGTTATTTCCAAAAGATATGAGGGCAAGCCGCTTGCTTGTGTTGTTACCTATGGATGCCAGCAAAATGTTGCCGATAGTGAGCATATCAAGGGTATGCTGGATAAAATCGGATATGGCTTTACCGAAAACCGAACAGAAGCAAAGCTTATTATATTTAATACCTGTGCTGTTCGTGAACACGCAGAGGACAGAGTGTTCGGCAATGTCGGAATGCTGAAGGCATATAAGCGTGAAAATCCCGATGTTCTGATTGCATGCTGCGGATGTATGATGCAGCAGCAGCATATTGCAGACAAAATAAAGAAAAGCTTTCCGTTTGTGGATTTGGTTTTCGGAACGCATGTTGTTTACAGATTGCCCGAACTTCTTTATAACGCACTGACAAGAAAAAAACGCGTTTTTGAGCTTCCTGATATGGATGGGGCAATTGCAGAGGGCGTGCCTGTTCTTCGCGATAATGATAAAAAAGCATGGCTGCCGATTATGTATGGCTGCAACAATTTCTGCTCTTATTGCATAGTGCCTTATGTAAGGGGCAGGGAAAGAAGCCGTGAAGCAGCAGATGTTATTGCCGAAGCCAAGGAACTTATTGAAAAAGGCTATAAGGAAATCACGCTTCTGGGGCAGAATGTTAATTCGTATGGAAAGGATTTATCTCCGGCTGTTTCCTTTGCCGAATTATTGAAAAGCATTGCGCATCTTGACGGCGATTTCCGTATCCGCTTTATGACAAGCCACCCGAAGGACTGCACGAAAGAGCTTATTGATGCAATGGCGGAAAATGAAAAAATAGCAAAGCATCTTCATCTTCCTTTCCAAAGCGGAAACAACAGGGTGCTTCAGGCAATGAATCGTCATTACAGCAGAGAAAAATATCTTGAGCTTATACATTATGCAAAAGAAAAAATGGGCGATGCGCTGTCATTAACCTCGGATATTATTGTTGGCTTCCCCGGAGAAACATATGAAGAATTTCAGGATACTTTATCTCTTGTTGAGGAAGTCAAGTTTACTTCACTTTTTACATTTATCTATTCCCCGAGAAAGGGAACGCCGGCTGCCGAAATGCCCAATCCGGTATCTTCCGGGGAAAAGGGCAGATGGTTTAAGGAATTAACAGATTTACAGGAAAAGATTTCTGCCGATAATATGAAGAAATATAAGGACAAGGTGTTTAAATGCTTCGTTTACGGCAAGGGAAAATTAGGCGATAATTATATTGCTGCCAGAACAGACGGCAATTTGATTATAGAATTTGAAGGCTCTGAAAAGCTTATCGGAACCTTCCAAAGAATAAAAGTAACAGAGCCTTTAACTTATGTTTTAAAAGGCGAGAAAGAAAGGAACTAAATTATGAGTTTAGAATCAACACTTCGCGAGCTTGGAAAAGAAATTCAGGCTGATCCGAGATTTGCAGCGCTTCAGGCTGCAGCTTCTGCAAATGATGCAGATACATCACTTCAGGAAAAAATGCAGGAACTTCAGCTTATCTCTCTTAAATATCAGCAGGAGGCTCAGAAGGCAGACGAAGCTGATAAGGACAGAATTGAAGAACTTCAGAAGGATTATCAGAAGCTTTACGAAGAAATTATGCAGACTGAAAATATGCAGAAATATTCTGCAGCAGCAGCTCAGATGGAAGAAATGGCACAGTATATCAGCAAGATGATTGGCTTATTCTTTGATGGCCAGGATCCTGCAACATGTGAAATTCCTGAAGAGAATTGCACACATGATTGCTGCACCTGCGGTGGCTGCCACTAATCCTAAGCAGCTTATGATGCGGTAGTGATGCTGCATTTGCGACAGTGTGATGCGGGGTAATAAACCCTGGTTAAGAATTGTTGAGGAGGAAATGCAATGGCTAAAGGCTTATCGCCTATGATGGCTCAGTATTTTGATATAAAAAGTCAATATCCGGGGATGCTGTTGTTTTTCCGCCTCGGTGATTTTTATGAAATGTTTTTTGATGATGCAAAAACAGCAGCGGAAGAGCTTGATCTTGTCTTAACAGGCAAGGATTGCGGAATGGGCGAACGTGCACCTATGTGCGGTGTACCATTTCATTCGGCAGAAAATTATATTGCAAAGCTTGTTTCAAGAGGCTATAAGGTTGCTATCTGCGAGCAGGTTGAGGATCCTAAGCTTGCAAAGGGCATCGTTAAAAGAGATGTTATAAGAATCATTACTCCGGGAACGGTTATTGAAAGCAATATGCTTGATGATACGGTGAATAATTATCTTTGCTCAATATGTAAGGGAGAAAAGGAAACGGGGCTTTGCTTCGCCGATGTTTCAACCTGTGAATTCCATATAACCGTTGCAAAGGGCGATGATGAGGAAGAGCAGATCATCAATCAGCTTTCAACGTATCAGCCAAAGGAGATTATTGTAAATTCGGCTGCGCTTGATTTCAGCGAGGCTGCGAAATTTACCAAAACCAGTCTTTCGGCTTAATTACAGCTGATGGATGATATTAAATTTGATTTTGATGAGGCTGCAAATCTTGTTCTTGAAACGCTTAAAAAAGAAGAGATAGACAGCCTTGGTTTAGGACACAGCAAGTCTGCCGTGTCAGCTCTCGGCGCAGTTATTGATTATCTTAAAGAGGTGCAGAAAAAGGATGAAATTGATGCACCTGCCGATATAGATTTCTTTGATAAAGAAGAATATATGAAACTGGATATCAGTGCAAGGCGTAATCTTGAATTAACAAAATCCATGATGAACGGCGAAAAAAGGCATTCTCTTTTGTGGGTTGTTGATAAAACAAAAACTGCAATGGGCAAGCGTATGATCAGAAGCTGGATTGAACGTCCGCTGATGTCCGTTAATCAGATAACGAAAAGGCAGAATGCCATAGGCGAGCTTGCCGATAATCCGATGAAAAGAGATAAAATCAGAAATTCTCTGGCGGGAATAAGCGATATTGAAAGGCTTACCTCGCGTATTGCTTACGGAACTGCGAATGCCAAGGAGTTAAAAGCGCTTCAGAATACCTTAAAAAGGCTTCCTGAAATTAAGAATGAGGTTGCCGAAAGTGCATCAGCGCTTCTGAAGGATATTGAAAAGAATATAGATTTGCTTTCAGATGTTGAGGAATTAATAGATAAAGCAATTGTTGATGAGCCGCCGTTTACGCTTCGTGAGGGCGGAATGATTAAACAGGGATATAATAATGAGATAGACAGCCTGCATGAAATCATGGCTGACGGCTCGGGTGTTCTTGCTCAGATTGAAGCGGAGGAACGAGAAAAGACAGGTATTCCGAAGCTTAAGGTTGGTTATAACCGAGTGTTCGGATATTACATAGAGGTTACGAATTTATACAAAGATCTTGTTCCTGAAAATTATATAAGAAAGCAGACCCTGACAAACGGCGAAAGATTTATTACGCAGGAGCTTAAGGAGCTTGAGAGTAAAATTATCGGAGCAAAGGACAGAGCGATTGCCCTTGAATATGAAGTGTTCTGCGCTGTAAGGCAGCAGGTCGGCAATGAGGTGGACAGGCTCCATTCAACTGCAAAGGCGCTTGCCTCGCTGGATGTTCTTGCAAGTTTTGCCGAGGTTGCGGTAAACAACAATTATGTTTGTCCTCAAATAAATACAAATGGTGTTATAGATATTAAGGACGGCAGGCATCCTGTTGTTGAAACGCTTCTGAACGGGGCGCCGTTTGTTCCGAATGATACCGTTCTTGATAAGGGCGAAAACCGCTGTGCAATCATCACAGGTCCGAATATGGCGGGTAAATCAACCTATATGCGTCAGATTGCGCTTATTGTTCTTCTTGCGCAGGTTGGCTCGTTTGTGCCTGCAAAATCAGCGAATATCAGTATTGTTGATGCAATCTTTACAAGAGTCGGTGCATCTGATGATCTGGCAACGGGTCAGTCTACCTTTATGGTTGAAATGAATGAGGTTTCAACCATTCTTAAAAATGCAACTGAAAACAGCCTTATTATTCTTGATGAAATCGGAAGAGGTACTTCAACCTTTGATGGTATGAGCATTGCCCGCGCCGTGCTTGAATTTGTATGCAAAAAGAAAACGCTTGGTGCCAAATCTCTTTTTGCAACGCATTATCATGAGCTTACCGCTATGGAAGGTATGCTGGACGGTGTAAAAAATTATTCCATAGCTGTTAAAAAGCGCGGAGATGATATAACCTTCCTTCGCCGAATTGTTAAGGGCGGTGCCGATGAAAGCTTCGGTATTGAGGTTGCCAAGCTTGCAGGTGTGCCGGATTCGGTTGTAAAGCGTGCAAAAGTGATTTTAAAAGAGCTTGAACAGAATAAGATAGATATTAAATTTAAAGCGGAGGATGCCGTTGTTGAAGAAGAGGAAAATGATATTCAGTTCAATTTCTCAATAAACGGCAAGAACGAAATCATAGAAATTCTGAAAACGATTGACGTGAATACCTTAACACCGATAGAAGCGATGCAGACGCTTTATGATTTAAAGAAAAAATCAGAAGAATTATAAAAGTAATTCCGTGAAAAGAGGTGATATAAATGCCTAGAATCAATGTGCTTCCGAAAGAGGTTTACAGCCTGATTGCAGCAGGCGAGGTTGTTGAACGGCCTATGAGCATTGTTAAGGAAATGATAGAAAATTCAATAGATGCAGGTGCAAAGCATATTACCGTTGAAATCAAAAACGGCGGAACAACCTATATCCGTATAACGGATGATGGCTGCGGAATTGCAAGGGAAGATGTAAAAAAGGTGTTTATATCCCACGCAACTTCAAAAATTTCAACAGGTGCTGATTTAGACAGCATTGCAACCCTTGGCTTCAGAGGCGAAGCAATGGCTTCAATAGCTGCCGTTGCAAAGGTTGAATTGCTTACAAAAGCCGAGAATGAAGAAATGGGTATAAGATATGAAATAGCCGGCGGAGAGGAACTTGATTGTTCCGATGCGGGCTGCCCGCAGGGAACAACAGTTGTTGTTCGTGATATTTTCTTTAATGTGCCTGCAAGAATGAAATTTTTGAAAAAAGATGTAACAGAGGGAAACTCCGTTCAGGGCATTGTTGAAAGAATTGCCATTTCCAATCCGGATATATCCTTTCGGTTTATACGTGAGGGCAGGCAGGTTATGATAACCGCCGGAAACGGAGATTTGAAGGGAACAATTTATTCTGTTTACGGTGCCGAACTTTCCGAAACGCTTGTTCCTGTTGAATATAGTTATTCAGGTATGAAGCTTTCCGGCTATGTAAGCAGACCGCATCAGTCCAGAAAAAGCAGGGCAATGCAGTTTTTCTTCATAAATGGCAGACTTGTAGACAGCAGACTTGCAAAAGCGGCTCTTGAACAGGCTTACAAAAATCTGATTATGGTTGGCAGATTTCCTGCCTGCGTATTGAATATAGAAATGGATACAAAGCTGGTTGATGTCAATGTTCATCCGGCTAAAATTGAAGTTCGCTTTGTTAATGAAAAACCGATTTTTGATTTGATTTATTACGGCGTTAAAACAGCTGTTGAGCAGCAGGATACAGTTAAAGAAGGAAAGCTCAGCGAAAACAGTATTTCTTCTGTTTACAGTGAACAGATTAAAACACATTCTTCAAAAATAGATTTCTTTAAAAAAGAGGAAAAGCCGAATCAGCTTAAATTTTCCTCAGCATCTCCTAAAACATGGAATCTGGCTTCACCTAAAGCGCAGTTAAGAAGAGAGCCGGGCGAAGAAAAAACTACAGATAAAAACATAAGCAAAGAATCTGCTTTTGATAAGATTATTGAATCAGAAGAAAAATCAGAAGTAACAGCAGAGAAAATAGAAATTCCTGTTCAGAATAATGAATTTGCTGAACCTGCAGAGCCTGTAAAAGAGGAAATCAGCTCTCCTGTTATTGTTGATGAAAAGGATGATGCTCCTGTTTTTAAGGTTGTCGGCGAAGCGTTCAAAACCTATATAATTGTTGAAATAGAACATGATTTGTATTATATAGATAAGCATGCGGCTCATGAACGAATGAATTTTGAAAAACTGAAGGCAGAATCAAATATCAGCTCCCAGCTTCTTCTTATGCCGGTTGCCGTTAAGCTTTCTGCCGAGGAATACAGTGTTATAACGGATAATATTCCGCTTCTGTCCAAATGCGGCTTTGAGGTTGAGGATTTCGGCAATCTTTCGGTTATAGTCCGTGAAACACCGTCTATGCTTGACGGGTCGGATATCAAGGATCTTATTCAGGAAATTGCAGAAAAATTACTCCAGCATAAAACGGATATTGAGCCTGATAAAATGGATTGGATTTTTCATTCAACAGCGTGCCGAAGTGCGGTTAAGGGCGGCGATTATACCTCAGAAAAGGAAAGAGAGCTTTTTGTTGAAAAGCTTCTTTCAATGCCGGATATCCGCTATTGTCCGCATGGGAGGCCCGTTATGATTAAAATATCAAGATATGAGCTTGAAAAGCAGTTTGGAAGAATACAATGAAGAAAACAAAGCTTATTGTTGTTGCAGGTCCTACTGCAAGCGGAAAAACAAGCTTGGGAATAGAAATTGCCAAAGCTGTGGACGGAGAGATTATTTCTGCCGATTCCATGCAGGTTTATAAGGATATGCGTATTGCAACTGCGGCGCCTACGATTGAAGAACGGCAAACGGTTGCGCATCATCTTGTTGAATTTCTGGAAAGAGATGAGTTGTTTTCCGTATCTGATTTTTGTAAGTATGCAAAGGCTGCAGCGGATGATATTTCCTGCAGAGGCAGGGTGCCGGTTATTGTCGGCGGAACAGGGCTTTTTATAAACAGCTTTGTTGATAATATTAAGTTTACTGAAGCTGAAACCGATTTTAAGCTGCGTAATGCGCTTATGAAAAAAAGCGTTGATGCGCTTTATGATGAGCTGCTGAAAATAGATCCGGCAGCAGCGGAGAATATACATAAAAATAATAAAACAAGAGTAGTAAGAGCGCTTGAAATCTATTATTCCTCCGGCGATACAAAAAGTGTTCAGAATGAAAAATCAAGGCTAGAGGAAAGCCCTTATGATGTTCTTTATTTTGTTATCGGCTTTAAGGACAGAGCGCTTCTTTATAACAGAATAAACAGGCGTGTGGATTTGATGGCTGAAAAAGGGCTTCTGGATGAAGCAAAATTCTGCCTGAATCATAGCGGAAATACCTCTGCGCAGGCAATAGGGCATAAAGAGCTTCTGCCCTATTTTAACGGAAGCGTAAGTCTTGATGAAGCGCTTGATAAGCTGAAACAGGAAACCCGTCATTATGCAAAAAGGCAGATAACCTGGTTTAAGAAAAGAGAAAATGCAGTTTGGCTTTATGCCGATGAAGAGGATATTGCCAAGAAAGCAGTTGATAAAAGTAGGGAATTTATAAACAATGGCTGAAAAAAAAATAAAGCTTTCCAAAAGCTCTAAGCAGAAAATTTTAATAGCTGTTATCATCTTGCTGATTGTTGGTTTCGTAATCGGCGAATGTGTAAGCGTTCTCAGCGTAAATATCGAAACGCAGACTGCAACGGCAACAACCGTTTATGATACAATAGAAACAAGGGCTGTTGTTATCCGTGATGAAAAAGCAGTAGGCGCTATCAGCGGAATAACGATTCCCGCTGTTTCAGATGGCGAAAAGGTTAATGCCGGCGGCGAAATTGCAATGTCCTTTTCCTCTGCCCAAAATGCTGAAAAGTATGCTAATTTCTGCGCTCTTGAAGAGAAGCATAAGTATTATGCGGATTTGGAAAACACATCTGTCGGCAATGTTACGGATATTGAGCTTCTTGAAAAAAATATTCTGACAGATATTAACAATTACATCCGTTCGGCAGGCAGAAATGATATAAGTGCTGCGGATGATTTTGCACTTGATGTGAATGATGATTTAACGAGAAGGGCAATCCTTGTCGGGGAAACAGTTGATTTTTCCCAAGTTATCTCTGATATAGAAGGCAGAATTTCTCAGATAGATCTTTCCTCCTGCAAGCCGACAGGCTATGTCACTGCCGATAAAGCAGGCTTTTATTCAAAATATACCGATGGCTGTGAAAATATGATTGATTACAGCAAGGTAAAGGATATGAGTATTGAGGATTTCAACGAATGTCTCAATAATGCTGTTTCGGCAACGGGCAGCACATCGAACGGCGGCAAGGTTATCAACAGCTTTATCTGGTATTTTGCCTGTGTTGTCAGTGCAGAGGATGTTGCGGGGCTTCGTGATGGCTATAATGCCCAGGTTGTGGTTAAATCAACGGATACAGAGCTGAAATGCACTGTTGTTAAGGGTGCCGATGTTGCTTTAAGCGCTGATCAGACCTTGCTTATTCTTTCGTGTAATGAAATGGATAAAAATATATCTTCAATGCGTCTTGAGGATATTGAAATCAGAGTAAAAAGCTATACCGGTATTAAGGTAAACAGCTCTGCTGTTCATGATAAGGACGGAGAAAAGGGCGTTTATGCTTTGGTTTCCAATATTGCAAAATGGCGCAGGGCAGATATTTTATATACAGGCGATGGCTATGTTATTTTAAGCTATGATGATCCGGATGTTCAAAACGGAATCAAGCTTTATGATAAAATTATTATTCGCGGAAGGGATGTTTATGACGGAAGAGTTTTTGCTTGATGAAAACAGACTTAAATCTGTTGAAGAAAATTATAAAAGAGTGCTTAACAGTGTTAAGGAAAGTGCAGTAAAGGCAGGCAGGGATGAAAACGAGGTTCGCCTTATGTGTGTTACCAAAACGGTTGAGCCGCCTTATATAAATAAAGCACTGGAGCTTGGTGCCGATCTTATAGGGGAAAACAGAGTTCAGGAATATCTCGGAAAAAGGGATGAGCTTAATTTAACCGGTGTAGAACGACATCTTATAGGTCATCTTCAAACAAACAAGGTTCGGCAGATTGTCGGCGAGGTCGATATGATAGAATCCGTTTCCTCGTTGAAGCTTGCAAAGGAAATTTCAAAGGTGTCTGTTTCAAAGGGAATTGTAACCTCCTGTCTTGTTGAGGTTAATATAGGCAGGGAAGAAAGCAAAAGCGGCATTTTTTCCGAAGCACTTTTTGATGCAATCTATGAAATGGCTGCGCTTCCCGGTTTGAAAATCAAGGGCTTAATGTCTATACCGCCGATTTGTGAAAATGATGAGGCAAGAAAGTATTTTGCTGAAATGAAGCAATATTTCATTGACATTAAAGATAAAAAAATAGATAATGTAGATATGGAAATTTTGTCTATGGGAATGAGCAGCGATTATGAAGCCGCCATTGCCGAAGGCTCAAATATAGTCAGAGTTGGCTCTGCCATCTTTGGCGCAAGAACATATTTTTAGGAGGATATGGTTATGGGTTTTATGGATAAGTTTGCTGATATTTTTAAGGAAAGACCCGAGGATGATTTTGATGATTTTTATGATGATAAATCCTCTGATTTTGATATGCCGCCTAAGCCTGTCAGGCGAAGCAGCAATCTTTCACGCAATGTAAAGGTTCCTAAGGAGGAAAAGCCGGAAAAATTCCATCGCTTTCGTTCTGATTCCGATAAGGTTGTTAATATTCATACAACAGCTCAGGTTCAGGTTGTTCTTGTTAAGCCGGAACAGTTCAGTGATGCACCAAGCATAGCTGACAACCTTAAATCCAAAAGAACGGTTGTTCTTAATCTTGAATCAACAAACCGTGATATAGCAAGAAGGCTTCTTGATTTTTTGAGCGGCTGCGCTTATGCAGATGAGGGTTCAATTAAACGGGTAGCAAACAGTACATATATTATAACTCCTTATAATGTTGATGTGCTTGGTGATGATATACTGGATGAGCTTGAACATAACGGAATGTTTATGTAATATTTTTGGAGGAGAAGAATATGATTACACCGAATCAGATTAAAGAGAAGCAGCAACTGCTTGATACTGCAACTCATGGATATGATATTGATAAAACCAATGCTTTTATTAATGAAATAGCCGATTCATATGCGGCAATTTATACCGAGAATAAAGAGCTTCAGAGAAAAATGGAGATTCTTGCCAACAAAATTGTAGAATACAGAGAAGAAGAGGATTCTATAAAGGAAGCAATTATTGCAGCGCAGAAAACGGCAACTGAAATTTCAAAGAAGGCGAAGGATCAGGCAGAAAGCCTTAAGTCAGATACAGAAGAAACTGCAAGAAAAACAGTTGAAAAGGCAAAGGCAGAGGCTGAAAAGCTTATTTCAGAGGCAAGAGATTATGTTGCTAATCTTACGAAGGAAAAAACTGCTGTTGCCAATGAAATTGCTGCAGAAGCCGAAAAGAAAGCCGGCAGCATTTTAAGCAATGCTAAAACTGCTGTTCAGGATATGTTTAAGCAGACTAAAAATCTTTCCGATGATCTTATCGTTAAGGCTAAGAAAGAAAAGGAATATCACGAGGAGCTTGTGTCAAAGCTTAGAGAGGAATCAGACAGCTTTAAGGCAAGTCTTATCTCACTTTATGAAGCACAGCTTGAAAAGGTTAAGAATATGATGGATTCTTCTGCTGAAATTGAAAAGGCTGCAGCAGCAGAAAAGCTTGCTGAGGTTGAAAGCAAATACAGCAATGTTGATGAAATTGTTGAACATGTTACAGCTGAAGAAGAAACTGAAGCTGCCGAAAAGGCCGAAGAAATAGTGGATGAAGAATCAGATGCCGATGCAGCGGCTGAAGCCGAAGCAGAAACGGAAAATGCCGAGGAAGCTGAGGTTGAGATGGCTGAAGAGGCTGATGAAGAAACAGAAGAAGCTGCAGAAGTGCCTGCTGAAGAGCCGGCAGAGAAAGCGGTTCCTGTTATTGCCGTCAATGCAGAAGAGGTAGAGGATATTTCAGAGCCTGAAAAAGAAGAGCCGTCAATGATTGATGTTAATCTTGATCACGCAATTGATGCTTTCAGCAAGGATGAAATAACGCCTGTTGAGGGGCATCCTGTAGCTGAAATTACTGAAGAGCCTGAAATGGAGCAGCCTGCTGAAAATATGGAAAACAGCGAAGAGGAGCTTCCTTTTGAAACCTTTTTCAATGTTAAGGCTGAGGGCAGAACAAATGAAAAAATAAGTCTTATTCCTCCGGATGATTTTGAAGAGGATGATGATGAATTAAAATTCCGTGGCTTCTTTAAAAAGAAGAACAAAAAACATAATTAATGAAATGCCGTTTATCCGGCGTTAAGGAGATTTCTGTAATGGACTATAAAGATACTTTAAATATGATGAAAACAGACTTTCCGATGAGAGCTTCTCTGCCTCAGCGTGAGCCTGAAATTCTCAAAAAATGGTACGAGCATGATCAGTACAAACAGCTTATGGAGGTAAATAAGGATAAACCGTTATTTATTCTTCATGATGGTCCTCCGTATGCAAACGGACCAATCCATATCGGTCATGCGCTTAATAAAACCCTCAAGGATTTTGTTGTAAGATATAAGAATATGACGGGCTTTAAATCCCCGTTTGTTCCCGGTTGGGATACCCATGGTCTGCCGACAGAGCTTAAGGCAAGAAAAGCTGCTCATATCTCTGCCGAAACAAATATATCGGATTTAGAGCTTAGAAAAATCTGCCGTGAAACAGCGCTCAGCTATGTTGATTTGCAGCGTGAGGGCTTTAAGCGTCTTGGTATTGTTGCCGAATGGGATAATCCGTATATTACGTTAACAAATGATTTTGAAGAAGAGCAGATTAAGGTTTTTGCTTCAATGGCATCAAAGGGTTATATCTATAAGGGATTAAAGCCTGTTTATTGGTGTGCGGATTGTAATACTGCTCTTGCGGAAGCAGAAATTGAATACGGCGAGGATTCCTGCCATTCAATATATGTTAAATTTAATGTAACTGATGATAAGGGATTGCTTTCAGCTATGGGGGCAGACCTTGCAAAAACGTATTTTGTTATCTGGACAACAACAACGTGGACGCTTCCTGCCAATGTGGCAATCTGTGTTGGTCCTGATTTTGAATATTCGCTTGTTAAGAGTAAGGATGAATATTATGTTATGGCAACGGATTTGGTTGCCTCTGCAATGGAAGCAAGGGGTGAAGCAGATTATGAAATCTGCGGCATTATTAAGGGCTCTGAGCTGGAATATATGAAATGCCAGCATCCGTTTATTGACCGTACATCTCTTGTTATTGTCGGCGATCATGTAACGCTTGAAAGCGGTACAGGATGCGTTCATACTGCTCCGGGTCATGGTGTTGAGGACTTTGTTGTCTGCAAAAATTATCCTGAAATTCCTGTTATTGTTCCGGTTGATGCAAAAGGTAAATTAACCAGGGAAGCAGGCGAATTTGCAGGGCTTTCAACAGAAGAAGCCAATAAACCCATTGCCCAGCATCTTGAAGAAACAGGCAATCTTTTTGCACTTCAGAAAATTGTTCACCAATATCCTCATTGCTGGAGATGTCATAAGCCTGTTATCTTCCGCGCAACCTCTCAGTGGTTCTGCTCTGTTGATGATTTTAAGGATGCTGCTGTTCAGGCATCAGAGGATGTTAAATGGTTCCCTGAATGGGGCAAGGACAGACTTCAGTCCATGGTTAAAGAGCGTGCCGATTGGTGTATTTCCCGTCAGAGAAAATGGGGCGTTCCTATTCCGGTTGTATATTGTAAGGAATGCGGAAAAGAAATCATTGACAATGATGTTATGATGAAGGTTTCCGAAATCTTCGGCAAAGAGGGATCAGACGCGTGGTTTGCTAACGATGCGGAATATTTCCTTCCGGAGGGCTTCAAATGTCCGCATTGCGGCGAAGCAAAAGGCTTTGATAAGGAAACAGACATTATGGATGTTTGGTTTGATTCAGGTTCATCCCATGCAGCAGTCTGCAAAAAGAGAGATTATCTTAATGTTCCTGCTGATGTTTATCTTGAAGGTGCAGACCAGTACAGAGGCTGGTTCCAGTCTTCTCTTCTTACATCTGTTGCAGGCGGCGGAGCTGCTCCTTATAAGCAGATTGTTACGCACGGCTGGACTGTTGACGGAGAGGGCAAAAAGATGTCCAAATCTCTTGGAAACGGTATTGACCCGCAGGATATTATTGATCAATACGGTGCGGATATTCTTCGTCTTTGGGTTGCTTCCTCGGATTATCATGCGGATATTCGTATCAGCCCTGAAATCTTAAAGCAGCTTTCCGATAACTACAGAAAAATCAGAAATACGGCCCGTTTCTGTCTTGGTAATCTTTATGATTTCAACCCGGATACGGATATGGTTGAGAATGATAAGCTTGAAGAGCTTGATAAATATGCTCTTATGAAGCTTGATAAGGTTATTGAAACGGCACGTAAGGGCTATGAAATTTATGAGTATCATACTGCTGCACATTCCATTCATAATTTCTGCGTTGTAGATATGAGTAATTTCTATTTTGATGTGCTTAAGGACAGACTTTATACTTCTGTTCCAACATCGGAAACCCGCCGGGCAGCACAGACGGTTCTTTATAGAATTCTTGATGCAATAACCCTTCTTTTAACACCTATTCTTGCATTTACTGCGGATGAAATCTGGCAGTTTATGCCTCATGATAAATCAAGAAACACTGCTTCTCCGCTCTTCAATGAAATTCCGAATGCTGATTTCATTGAAACAGATGAAGCGTTTATGAAGAAGTGGGAAAAGATTCATGCAGTTCGTGTTGATGTTCAGAAGGCACTTGAACTTGCAAGAAATGAAAAGAAAATCGGTAAATCTCTTGAGGCTAAGGTTGTTTTAGGCGCTGAAGGCGAGCTTTATGATTTCCTTAAGGCTGTAGAGGCAGAGCTTCCTGAAATTTTCATTACTTCAGCTGTTGAAGTTGTTAATGAAGCACAGGGCTTTGCAGGTGATGTAGAGGGTTTAACGGTTTCTGTTGCAAAGGCAGACGGAGAAAAGTGCGAACGCTGCTGGAAATTCTCAACAACTGTCGGCGAAGATGCAAATCATGCTGAACTTTGTTCACATTGTGCTGCAGTAATTGCAGAAATGGAAGAATAATTAAACCATAATAATCAAAAAATTACAAAAGGGGCAGAAACAAATCTGCCCCTTATATTGTATCGGAGGGATATTTTTGCACAGAAAAAAGCATATATGGTGCGCTGTAATGATAATTTTAATAACTGCATTTGATCAGATAACTAAATTTTTTGCTCAAAAATATCTTTCTGATGGATTATCTGTGCATTTTATCAAGGGTTTTGTTGATTTTAGATATGCCGAAAATACAGGAATGGCATTTTCGCTTTTCAGCGGGGCAAGATGGATTTTTATTGCCATAACCATGATCGCGTGCGTTGCTGCCATGTGGTATATTTTTTCAAATAAATGCAGTTCCCTTTGGCTTTATTGGAGCATAGGCGTTATTATCGCAGGCGGCTTAGGTAATCTGATAGACAGGGCATTATACGGTTTTGTTATTGATTTTATAGAGCCAACCTTTATAAACTTTGCAATCTTCAATATTGCCGATTGTGCTGTAACGCTTGGTGCAGGTTCGCTCCTTATATACCTGCTTTTTGATACCTTAAAAAAAGAGAATAAGGGGAAAACAGATGAGTGATGCTTTGATTTTAGTTGTTTCTGCCGAAGATAAGGGAGAAAGAATAGATAAATTTTTATGCGAAAAAACAGAAGGTTTTTCCCGTTCCGCAGCAGCAAAGCTGATTGATGATAAGGCGGTTATGGTAAACGGTAATGTTGTTTCCAAAAATTATAAATGCAAGGAAAATGATAAAATTTCTGTTGTTATTCCTGAAGCAAGGCCCCTTGAAACGCTGCCCGAAAATATACCTCTTGATATTGTTTATGAGGATAATGATTTGCTTGTTGTAAATAAACCCAAGGGAATGGTGGTTCATCCTGCCGCAGGTAATTATGAGGGTACACTCGTTAATGCCCTTTTGTATCATTGCAAGGATAGCTTAAGCGGAATAAACGGAGTGATACGGCCCGGAATTGTTCATCGGATTGATAAGGATACCTCCGGTCTTTTAATTGTAGCAAAGAATGATAAGGCGCATATTCATCTTGCAAGTCAGATTAAGGAGCATTCCTTTGAGCGTGCTTATGAATGTATTGTTCATGGAAATATATCCGAGAATAACGGAACGGTTAATCAGCCGATAGGCAGACATCCTAAGGAACGTAAAAAAATGGCTGTAACCTATAGAAATTCAAAAAATGCCGTTACGCATTATGAAGTTTTGCAGCGTTTTGGTAAGTTTACGCATATCAGATGCAGGCTTGAAACGGGCAGAACACATCAGATAAGAGTGCATATGGCTTATATCGGCCATGCTGTTGCAGGAGATGAGGTTTATGGACCTAAAAAGGTGCAAAAGGGATTAAACGGTCAGTGCCTCCACGCAAAGCATATTGGCTTTGTACATCCAAGAACAGGGCAGTGGCTTGAATTTGAAAGTGAACTTCCCGATTATTTTACTGATTTTCTCAGAAAGCTTAATCATATGCAATAACTATTTGAATATATGGAAAGGAGCGAGCTTATGGAAAAAACATTTGAAAACTGGCTTGTTGTTTCAGATATAGACGGAACGCTGAATAATAAACTGAGAATGCTTCCAAAAAGAAATTATGAAGCGATTAAAAGGTTTACCGAAGCAGGCGGGAATTTTACTCTTGCTTCCGGCAGATTAACCTCAAGCCTGAAACGAAATTATGACAGAGTAACTCCTAATCAGCCTGCAGTTGTTTTAAATGGTGCAGGAATTTATGATTTTAATAAAGAAAAAATGCTTTGGCGCTCAACAATCGGCGAAGCAGGTCAGGAATTTGTGCGCACAATTATGTGCGAATACAGCGAAGCGTTTAAAAGCCTTGATATCGGTATTTACTTTGATGATTATGTTTATGTAGTAAGAAGAGGCTTTTTAGGCAGAGGTACGGTTATTATTGATAAGGATCATTATGAGGTTACTAATATAGACGCTGTGCCGAAAGAGGGCTGGATGAAGGTTATTTTCTGGGGTCTTCCACCTACAATCAATTCACTCAGAAGGCTTATAGATCGTTCTGAAATAAGGCATAAGGTAAATTTTATGGCTTCTTCTTTGTGGACAATGGAGATGCTTGCAAGAAATACACATAAGGGCACTGCAATTATGCACCTTGCCGATATGATAGGTATTGAAAAAAGCCATGTTGCCGCAATCGGCGATTATTACAATGATTGGGATATGCTGAAAACAGTAGGGCTTCCTGCCTGTGCAGGTCAGGCGCCTAAGCCGATTCATAATATTTGTAAATTTGAAGCCTGCCATTGTAATGATGGCTGTGTTGCCGATTTGCTGGAACATATTATGAGCGGTAAGGCTGATTTAGATATTATAAAGAATAAGGAGCAAAACAAATGATTATAGGGGCTCATTTAAGTGCATCAAAGGGATATACGCATATGCTTGAAGAAGCGCTTGCTATCGGTGCAAATACGTTTCAGTTTTTTACAAGAAACCCAAGGGGCGGAAAGGCAAAGGATATTGATGAACACGATATTCAATCGTTTCTTGATAAATCAAAAGAGGTTCATTTCAAAACCATTCTTGCCCATGCGCCGTATACATTGAATTGCTGCTCGGCAAATCCGGATACTAGACGATTTGCTCTTGAAACCTTTGTTGACGATTTGAAACGAATGGAATACACGCCGAATATGCTTTATAATTTTCATCCCGGCTCTCATGTGGGTCAGGGCGAAGAGGTCGGCATAAAGCTTATCTGCGATATACTCAATCAAGTGCTTTTTGAGGATATGACTACTACGGTTCTTCTTGAAACCATGGCGGGCAAAGGCTCGGAAATGGGCAAAACCTTTGAGGAGCTAAGAGCAATTATAGATGGCGTAGAATTAGGCGATAAAATGGGTATTTGCCTTGATACCTGCCATGTTAGCGACGGCGGCTATGATATTGTTAATCATTTAGATGCTGTGCTTGAGGAGTTTGACAGAATTATCGGAATAGATAGATTAAAAGCACTTCATCTGAATGACAGCAAAAATCCTTTGGGCGCGCATAAGGACCGCCATGAAAAAATCGGAGAGGGTTATATAGGAACAGAAACATTTGAAAAGATAGTTAATCATAAGTATTTGAAAGATTTACCGATGTTTCTTGAAACGCCGAATGAGCTTGATGGCTATGCAAAAGAAATAGCGCTTTTAAAAAGTTTATGTAAATAAGAAATCAATCGAAAGAAATTGCAAATCGGTTTATTTTCTATGGCAATTTCTTTATTATTGCAGTAAATTCCACTTATCGTGGATATATTCCATTGAAAATTCGTTGAAACAGAACAGCAGTTCGGGTTACTATTTGTGTGAGAGGTGATTGTGTGAATTCAAAAAAAGTAGGCAGCTTTATTGCTGCATTGAGAAAAGAAAAGGAATATACACAGGCAGAGCTTGCAGAAATATTGAATGTAAGCAACCGAACAATATCCAAGTGGGAAAACGGAGATGGCTTTCCTGATATAACGATTCTGCCGTCTGTTGCGCAGGCACTTGGAATAACGGTGGATGAGCTTCTTGCCGGCGAAAAAATGCCGAAAGAGGAACCCGTTGATTTTAAGGTAACAGAGGTTGAAAATAAAGATAATCTTTTGAATTTCTTTAAAATCAGCTATGTTATTTCTGTTTTCTTCGGTGCTTTTTCAACTTTGCTTGGAACGATAACGGAAATATATTCCATATGGGCATTCCCTATTCTGTTTTATACCCATTGGGAAATTATGTTTGTAGCAGTTTCGCTTGTTGCTCTTATAGCAAGCGGACTTGTTTATGCCGTTGGGGTAACAAGGCTTGGAGTGTCCTATAACAAAAGTGAAATTATTGCAATAGCAGGCAAAAGAGGCATTATACTTTCACTCATTCTTTTGCCGTTTCCTCTCTCGTTTATTGCAAGAATAATTGATTTTTCACGTTGGGGTGTCTATACTCCGTTTGTAATGGCTGCAATTATTGTTGCTTTGGCTGTGATTGAGAGGTGTTTGTATGAAAAAGTTAAGTAAAGGAAAATCTGTTTTGAAAATACTTTTGATTATTGTTGGAATCATTCTTCTTTTATGGTATCTTGCTCCGCTGCCCGGCGGTATTGTTAATGCAGGAAACGGTGCAGGCATCGTTTTCTCAGCTTTTCTTATTTTATTCGGAATATTCTACAATTCTTTTGCTGTTGGCTGGAAAAGAGCAATCATTGCGGCAATGCTTGCCGTGTTGTTTGTTATTGTTACACCGCTATCTGTTAATATGGCTAAGTATGCGAATTATAAAACAGATGATGGGGCTGAAACGGTTATTGTACTTGGATGTAAGGTGTATGGAAGTACACCAAGCAGGTATCTTAGAAACAGATGCAAAAAGGCAGCCGAATATCTTGAAAAAAATCCGGATGCCGTTGCTGTTCTTTCAGGCGGACAAGGGTATGATGAGGATATAAGTGAAGCGCAATGTATGGAAAATGTTCTTACGGAGCTTGGAATTGAAAAAAGCAGATTGTATAAAGAGGATAAATCTACAAGCACTGCTGAAAATATTGCTTTTTCAAAGGCTGTTATTGAGGAAAACGGGCTTTCCAAAAGCGTTCTTATCGTTACAAATGAGTTTCATGAATACAGGGCAAAGCTTATCTGTGATAAAAATGAGCTTGATTTTCATTCCTCGTGCAGCTATTCGTCATTTTATACATTTTTAACTTATCATACAAGAGAGATGGCTGCTCTGTTAAAGGAGCTTGTAACGAAGTAGATTTTTGGCTTTAGCTAAGTCTTCTCCTTGAGGAGAAGGGGGACCGATTGTGGTGATGAGGTGAAAATTATGCGCGTTTTTGATTTTGACAATACAATTTATAACGGCGAAAGCGTTTTTGATTTTTATTTGTTCAGCATAAAGTATAATCCAAAGGTCGCCAAATATGTTCCGCTTGCCGTATTCAATCTTTTAAAATATAAGCTTGGCAAAACAACAATGCAGGATTTGGAAAATGCAGTTAAAAAGTATTCTTCCTTTTATATGAATTCCTTTGATAATAAGGAAAAGCTTGTAAATGATTTCTGGAACAGCCATATGAAGAAGATAAAGCCGTGGTACAAGCCAAAGACAGACGATGTTATCATAACGGCAAATTTCAATATGCTGATTGAGGAAGCGTGCAACAGGCTCGGTGTCAAACATTGTATCTGTTCAGTTATTAATCGTGAAACGCTTGAGGTTGAATATCTGAATTTCAAAGAGAACAAAAGAAAAACCTTTCTTGAAAAATATAAAAACTGTAAAATAGATGAATTTTATACGGATACCATGCTTGATAAACCTATGATAGATGCCGCCGAAAAGGCATATCTCGTTAAGGGTAATAAGATTACAAGGATAAAATGATGGATTGTATAAAGTGGATATTTTTTGATATTGGCTCAACACTTGTTGATGAAACAAAATGCTATAAAAGACGATTTGAAGAGGCCGTTGAAAATACAGATGTTACATATCAAGCGTTCAAGAGTAAGGTTGTTGAATTTTCAAAGCAAAATTTGAAAGGCGACCACGAAGCAGTTAAGTATTATAATCTGGTTCTGCCGAAATGGCATAATGAATTGGAATTTCTTTATCCGGAAGCCGAAATCGTTTTAAAAACGTTGAGAGATAAGGGCCTTAAATTAGGAATCATCGCAAATCAATCCTTAGGTACTGAAAAAAGGCTTAAAAATTGGAATATACTTGAATATTTTGATGTTGTTGCAGCTTCTGCTGAAGAGGGCATTGCGAAACCCGCTTTAAGAATTTTTGAAATTGCCCTTGGAAAAGCAGACTGTAGACCGCAGAATGCAGTTATGGTCGGAGATCGGCTTGATAATGATATTGCACCTGCAAATAAAATCGGGATGAAAACGATATGGATTAAGCAAGGCTTTGCCAAATATTCAACTCCAAAAAATGAATCTGAAAATGCAGATTATACTGTTAATCATTTGAATGAAATTTTGGATATCTTTACTTAATAA
>JAIDJS010000332.1:0-4518 GCA_029052085.1 Eubacterium sp. | reverse complement strand
TAATAATATACAATAATTTGTACGAAAAAATTTATAAAGCAATATGGTATGAGTATTTTAATATTTGCAGAGCTGTTGGAATTTAGCTATGTTTTATGACAAAAAATACCCGATGCAGTTTAACTGCATCGGGATTCTTTATGTTTTATTAATATCTGCTTCTTGGAGTGTATGTTGTATGAAGAATATGATGAGCTTTTTCGCTGTTCGGCTCGCCGAAATATTCATCATAAAGCATTTTGATTACAGGGGATTCGTGTGATTTACGAAGCTCCATTGAAGCATCAAGGTCATAAAGTGCTTTTGCACGAAGGCCTTTGATATCAACTGTGTTACGTGTTGCATCCTTCTGAACAGGCTGTCCGCCGCCGTTGATACATCCGCCGGGGCAAGCCATAATTTCAATAAACTGATAAGGTGCTTCGCCGTTTTTAACCATTTCGCAAAGCTTTGCAGCGTTTGCAAGTCCGCTGGTAACAGCAACCTTAATTTCAATTCCTGCAACAGTATAGGTAGCTTCTCGGATGCCGTCCATACCTCTTACCTCTTCAAAGTCTGTAGCAGAGAAATCGCCGTCAAGCATATTTGCAGCGGTACGAAGAGCAGCTTCCATAACGCCGCCTGTTGCACCGAAGATGGCACCTGCACCTGATGCAACCTCAAACGGGGCATCAAATTCTTCATCAGGAAGGTTTTCAAAGTTAATACCTGCACCCTGAATCATCTGGCCAAGTTCACGTGTTGTAAGCGCAACGTCAACAGTGCCTGCCATTTCCTCTCTGATAACCTCAAATTTCTTTGCAGTACAGGGGATAACGGAAACAACATATAAATCCTCAGGCTTGATTCCGTTTTTCTCGCAGTAATAGGTTTTAAGAAGAGCGCCGAACATCTGCTGAGGAGATTTACAGGATGAAAGATTAGGCAGAAGCTCCGGATGATAATGCTCTGCAAATTTAACCCAGCCCGGGCAGCAGGATGTAAACATAGGAAGCGGCTTGCCTGTTTTTATTCTGTCAACAAGCTCTGCAGCTTCTTCAAGGATAGTAAGGTCTGCCGTAACGTCCATATCAAATGCAGCGTCTGCACCAAGGCGTCTGATTGCACCGGGAAGCTTCTTTTCAACATTTGTGCCGATAGGCATATCAAATTCTTCGCCGAGTGTTGCACGGATTGCAGGAGCGGTAAAGAAAACAACCTTCTTTTCAGGATCTCCTATTGCCGCCCAGACGTCAGCAACATTGTTTTTCTCATAAAGCGCACCGACAGGGCAGGAAACAACGCACTGACCGCAGCCGACACAGGCACACTGATCAAGCGGTTTGTCAAATGCACAGCCGATTGTTTTGTTGTGACCTCTCTGACGAGGGCCGATAACACTGATGTTCTGATGCTCACATGCAGCAACGCAGCGCATACAGTGGATACATTTATTATTATCTCTGATTATGTAAGGAGATGTTGTATCAACAGGCTGTAAATCCTCGGTTGATGGGAAACGGTCCTCGTCAACACCATAATCCTTACAAAGCTTCTGAAGTTCACATCTGCTTGAACGAACACAGGAAAGGCACTTTTTGTGATGCTCTGAAAGCAGAAGCTCAAGAGTTGTGCGTCTTGACTGACGCACCTGAGGTGTATTTGTCCAAACCTCAAGTCCCTCGGAAACAGGGTAGATACAGGAAGCAACCAAACCTCTTGCGCCTTTAACCTCAACGACACAGACACGGCATGAGCCGATACAGTTAATATCTTTAAGATAGCAGAGAGACGGAATATCAATATGAGCCTGTCGTGCAGCCTCAATAATAGTGGTGCCTTCTTCTGCCTGAACGGGAATACCGTTGATTTTAAGATTTACCATTATTATTTTCTCTCCTTATCTCTTTTCAATAGCATTAAAGTGGCAGTTGCTTATGCAAAGTCCGCATTTAATACATTTATCAGAATCAATTGTATGTGGCTCTTTAACCTTGCCGTTTATAGCACTTACAGGGCAGTTTCTTGCACAAAGTGTACATCCGCGGCATTTATCGGCATCAATTGTAAAGGACAAAAGAGCCTTACAAACGCCGGCAGGACACTTTTTGTCTTTAATATGAGCAAGATATTCATCTCCGAAAGCATTCATTGTTGAAAGAATCGGGTTAGCTGCTGTTTGTCCTAATGCACAGAGTGAAGAGCTCTTCATATGATTTGCAAGCTCCTGAATTTTATCAAGATCTTCAATTTCGCCCTTGCCATCTGTTATTTTTGTGAGATAGTCAAGAAGCTTTTTCGTTCCGATACGGCAAGGTGTGCATTTGCCGCAGCTTTCATCTACTGTAAATTCAAGATAGAATTTTGAGATGTCAACCATACAGGTATCTTCATCAAGGATAATCATACCGCCCGATCCCATCATAGAACCAATCTGAATAAGGTTGTCATAATCAATCGGAACATCAAGATAGTCGGCGCTGATACATCCGCCTGACGGTCCGCCTGTCTGGGCAGCCTTGAATTTCTTTCCGTTTGGAATTCCGCCGCCGATTTCCTCAACGATTTCACGTATTGTTGTTCCCATAGGAACTTCAACAAGACCAACATTGTTGATTTTACCGCCAAGTGCAAATACCTTTGTTCCTTTTGAACCCTCTGTTCCGATAGAAGAATACCATTCAGAGCCGTTAAGGATAATCGGTGCAATGTTTGCATATGTTTCAACATTATTAAGTATAGTCGGTTTTCCGAAAAGACCTTTGATAGCAGGGAATGGAGGACGCGGACGAGGCTCGCCTCTGTGTCCTTCAATAGATGTCATAAGCGCAGTTTCCTCGCCGCAAACGAATGCACCTGCACCAAGACGAATATCAATATCAAAGTTAAATCCTGTGCCGAAAATGTTTTCGCCGAGTAAACCGTATTCTCTTGCCTGATCAATAGCAATCTGAAGTCGCTGAACAGCGATAGGATATTCTGCACGAACATAAACGTAGCCCTGGTTTGATCCAATTGTGTAGCCTGCGATAGCCATTGCTTCAATAACGGAATGTGGGTCGCCCTCTAAAACAGAACGGTCCATAAATGCACCCGGGTCGCCCTCGTCAGCGTTGCAGCAAACATATTTTGTATCGTTTTCCTGAGCCATTGCAAATGCCCATTTGCGTCCTGTCGGGAAGCCGGCACCGCCTCTTCCTCTTAAACCTGCTGCAAGAAGCTCATCAATAACATCCTGCGGCTTCATTGTAGTAAGTACCTTTTCAAGAGCAAAGTAAGCATCGGATGCGATAGCTTCTTTAATGTTTTCGGGATCAATAACACCGCAGTTGCGGAGCGTTATTCTCATCTGCTTTTTGTAGAATGCAGTTTCTGAAAGCGGAATGGTTGATCCGTCTTCGTGAACGGTTTCCGAATAAAGATATTTTTTAACAGGCTCTCCGCCGGGAACAAGATGGCCTGCAACGATTTCAGGCACTTCTGCTGCTGTTACCTGGCTGTAAAATGAGCCCTCCGGATAAACAATCATAATAGGACCTAAAGCGCAAAGACCGAAGCAGCCTGTTTTGATAACAAGGATATCATCAAGACCTTTTTCTTCAAGCTCTTTTTCAAGTGCTTCAATAACAAGCATTGAACTTGAGGAGGTACATCCGGTTCCTCCGCAGACAAGCACCTGCTTTCTGTAAGCAGTGTTTTTGGCAAGCTTTGCGCCCTCTTCGGCAACAAGGCGGCGAACCTTAACAACATCAAGATTTTCATCTTTTATCTTTTTAAGCTCTTCTATTGTCATTATTCAGCACCCTCTTCCTTATTTCTGTATTCATCAAGAATTGTTTTTACCTGATCGGGAGTAACCTTGCCGTAAACTTTGTCATTAACCATAATAACCGGGGCAAGTCCGCATGCACCGACACATCTGCATGTATCTATGCTGAATTTTCTGTCTGCAGTGCATTCTCCTGCTTTAATTCCAAGCTGTTCCTCAATTTCTTCAAGCACCTTGTCTGCGCCCTTAACATAGCATGCAGTTCCAAGGCAAACAGAAATCTGATTCTGCCCTTTTGGAGTAAGACTGAACTGGCTGTAAAAAGTTGCAACGCCGTAAACTTCTGAAAGAGAAATTTCAAGTGCATCTGCAATCATCTGCTGAACCTCTATCGGAAGATAACCGTAAATACCTTGTGCGTCCTGAAGTACAGGCATAAGTCTTCCCGGCACATTTTCATATTTTTTAAAAACTGCCTTAAGCTCTTTTTCCTGTTCAGGAGTACCTTCAAATGCAAGAGTTTCCATTTTTGTCCTCATTTCTATGTAAATTATACAAAGTGATTTTGTACCGATAAAATTATAAAGGATTTTAAATCATAAATCTATAAAAAAACAAAAAAAAATCCTTTGAAGAGTGACAAAATATTGTCAATTTTTTGTTGAAATTTACCGAAAGATTGTTAAATTTTTCTTTTTTTGCTTTCAATATCCAAAATTATTACGGCACAGCCCAATATCATCAGCACGGAAAGGGCAGTATTAACACTT
>JAIDJS010000331.1 GCA_029052085.1 Eubacterium sp. | reverse complement strand
TAATTGCATATTTGTCATATAAAAATTCCCTCCTGATAAATGAGTCGGGAATTGGAATAAAAGGTATTACCAATTCGCTGTAATTATATGATAAATATTGACAGTATTCGTTAAAAACGACCTTCTTAATCACTTTTCGACACTTTCTGATAGTAATAAACATTTTGTTTGTTACTTGGGGGAGCAATATGGGGAGCAATCAGCACAGCAAATTACAACATTTGAAAAACAAATTATAATAACAAAAGTTTGTGAGTATGGCTTACAGAGCTGTTATTGGTTGTGAGCATAAAATAAAAGGTAGGTTAAAAACCTACCTTTTTGGTCGAGGTGACAAGATATTATTTGAAAAATTCCCAGTATTTAAGGGAAAAATATAATTTTTGTGTGCAGTAGTGTGCAGTTAGCACACCAAGCCGTTATTTTTCATATATTCAGTAGCTTTGTTTATATGCTCTTCTTTATAATCGCCAAACGCATCACAGTACGTATTCAAAGTAGTTTTTATATCAGTATGCCCCAGTAAGGTTTGTAAAACCTTTGCAGGCATACCGCTTTCAATACATCTTGTAGCGTATGTATGGCGAAGGGAATGCAATGAAACTTTACCTTGAATAGTATTATCCAAAATTTTGTGTTTTTTCAACAACCTATCAAGTACAAGATTAACCTGACTTGTTGTAATAATTTTATTTGCTCGGTAATCATAAAATAAAAGATTATCTTTATTAGCAATATGA
Organism: Eubacterium sp.; assembly: GCA_029052085.1. Lineage (GTDB taxonomy): Bacteria > Bacillota > Clostridia > Oscillospirales > Acutalibacteraceae > Eubacterium_R. Next base: position 1,790 of record JAIDJS010000331.1, on the reverse strand, counting down.
TGTTCTTTGTATATTTCTAAAATGTCAATGACTTGATCCGGAATAGGTATAACACGAGTTCCGGCAAATGTTTTTGTTGTCTTTCCTATGATTGAATGTTCGTTTTCATCCCTTGTGACAGTTCGCCGAATGCTTATAGTTTTGAAAGTTAAATTCAAGTCATTAATATCAAGTGCATTTATTTCGCCCATACGCATACCCGAAAAAAGCATAAGCAGCATCTGTTCTTTATATTGTACTTTTTCAGTTTTTAATACTTCCAACAACTTCTTTTCTTCATCAAGTGTTAGAGCTCTGACCTTAACACTTTCTTTTTTTGATTTAGGCTGTCGCACATATTCCATAGGATTTATTGAAATTATGTTTCTTCTTACTGCTTCCTGAAAACAACGCTTCAAAAGAGCATAATCTTTTCTTATTGTGGAATTAGATTTATCAGTTATAGAATATAAAAAATCTTTAATATCGATTTCAGAAACATCAATAATTTTCTTTGCACCAATATCATTCTTATTAATTCTGTTTAACGATGCTTTCTTACGCAGATAAGAATTATCACTAATAATATTTAAAGCCAAATCCTCTTTAATTAAACTATCAATCAGACTATATACTGTTGTTTCTAATGGTTCAACCTGAATTATCCCGTTCTTCTTTTTAAGATTGTCTAATTTTTCTATAACTTCAGCACGTGATTTACCGCTTACGCTTTTTCTGATAAATTTCCCGTTTGCATCTCTACCAAGTGTAATTTGTGCTCTCCAAAAATCTCTGCGTACTTTAAAAATTGTTCCGTCGCCGTTACCTCGGCTTTTGGACTTTTGTTTACGTTCTTTCTTTTCTTCAGACATAATATCCCACTCCTGTTCCTTAAAAAAGGGCATAAAAATACCCTGCTTGCAATTTTAAGCAGAGTGTGATACAATTCTATTGCTTAGGTAGATGTGTATTTACACTCTGCTATATTTTAACCTCTTAGCTGTTGGCGCAGCTGAGGGGTTTATTTTTATTTAGTTAGCTGTTCGTCTAAAATTAGGATTATAACGGTTGCACGCTCTTTCAAGCTTTTTGAAATCACAACATACTTTAGATAAAAACTCATTATTTCCTCTTGTTGCACCAAAATATGTTTTTGAGGCTTTGTCGAAAATATCAACTTTTCTCCTGTTTATGTAGGAAATCTGACGTCTTAACAATTCTGCATATTGTCTGTTTTCTTCTTGATCTATATCAAATGAAATCAAAGCAGAATCATGAACAGGTATCATATTATTAAAACCAAGCAAACCGAGTCTGCCCTCATCTAATTTCATGATATGTCTGCCGGTTTTGATATTATTATGATTAGGTTTTGGCGATTCCATAGGAACAAAATAACGATAATTGCTAACGATTAAAACAACACCAACATACGGACGGCGCTTATTCTTGTTATTTTGTACTCGGCTATCACTGCCTTTTAGATAACGAATGTATTTATCGTCAATACGATATAATCTTAAATTTTCCATAATTCTCCATAACAATAAAAAAACGGAATGAACTAAATGCCCATTCCGTCTTTTTAAGTCCCTACTTACGGCAAGGGATTTCCGCTTTTTTAAGGTCTGACTTACGGTACAGACTTTCCGCTTTTTTGAGTTCCGATTTACGGCTCGGACTTTCCGCTAAAAAGAAGGTGGATTAAATAAATGTTATGAACAATTATTTTTCCCCAATATGTGAAGAAACAAATCTTCACACTATTATTATAGACGGAAACAAGCCAAAAATCAACAACAAGATATAGG
>JAIDJS010000330.1 GCA_029052085.1 Eubacterium sp. | reverse complement strand
TTGTAGGTGTTGTTGCTGTTGTTTGCATTTCAGTAATGACCATTTATGCTTACAGTGTTGTTCACGGAGATGCTGTATTTGATCTCAACGAACAGAAATATGCGCAAAGCCAGACATCATTTATCTATGGATACGATAAGAATAATAAAGAAGTTGAACTGACAAGACTTCACGGCGATGAAAACAGAATTTGGGTTAATCTTGAAGATATGAGCGAATATCTTCCAAAGGCTTTCGTTTCCATTGAAGATAAGAGATTTGAGAAGCATAATGGTGTTGACTGGATCAGAACAGCCGGTGTAATTGTTAAACCGCAGAACCTTGGCAAGCAAGGCGGCTCAACAATTACGCAGCAGCTTATTAAAAACCTTACTGATGAAAAACAGGTTACGGTTGCACGTAAGTTTAATGAAATCCTTTCTGCATTAAACCTTGAAAGATATTTTGAAAAGGATGATATCCTTGAAGCATACTTAAATACAATCTATCTTTCCGAGGGCTGTTATGGTGTTAAAACCGCAGCAGAAGAATATTTTGGCAAGGATGTTGCTGATTTAAATATTGCTGAATGTGCTTGTATTGCAGGCATTACCCAGTTTCCTACAAAGTATGATCCTCTGATCAATACAGAAGAAAATAAAACCCGCCAGAAGCAGGTTTTAGGAGCAATGCTTGAAGAGGGTGCAATAACACAGGAGCAATATGATGAAGCAGTTAATTACAAATTAATTTTTACAAACAGTAAGGAATACAAGGGAAGTCAGGTATCTTCCAATTCTGACGGTTCTAAAACAAATGTAATTGATTCTTGGTATATTGATTATGTTATCAGAACAGTTATTGATGATCTTAAAAATCAGGGCTATACAGACAGAAAAGCAAAGGCACTTGTTTACGGCGGCGGTTTAAAAATATACACTGCTATTGATTTTGATGTTCAGGATGCACTTGAAACAGTTTATGAAAACCGAAAAGGCGTTTATGAGGAAAATTCCCAAAGTGCTATGGTTGTTATGGACTATAAAGGACGTGTACTCGGTATTGTCGGCGGATTAGGTAAAAAAGATAACGTTATGGGCTTTAACCGTGCTGTTGATGCCAAACGTCAGCCGGGTTCTTCCTTTAAACCATTGGCAGTATACGCTCCGGCACTTGAAAAAAGTCTTAAAGATTCAAACTTTGATTTCTATTGGTCAACTCTTGTTAAAGATGCACCAACAGAGGATATTAAGGTTGACGGAAAGCCGTGGCCGACAAATGAGGGCGGTGGCTATTCAAGTAAGAAGCTTACCATTCAGTCAGGTATTGCCCGATCCTTAAATACAATTTCTGCAAGAACTTTATTGCAGATTGGTCTTGATTATTCCTACAATTTCTTAACCGAGAAATTTCATATTTCTTCAATGATAGATCAGGACTGCGCACCGGCACCTCTTGCTACAGGCGCTTTAACAAACGGTGCTTCTGTTCTTGATATTACTGCTGCTTATCAGACCTTTGGAAACGGCGGTAAATATTACTATCCGTATTGCTATTATAAGGTTACTGATTTTCAGGGCAACACAATTCTTGAATCAACTCCCGATACATCAAATGAACAGGCGCTTTCAGAAAGCACAGCGTGGATTATGAATAAGCTTCTTCAGACTGTTATGACAAGCGGTACAGGTACTACCTATAAAATTTCAGGTGTACAGTGCATTGGTAAAACCGGTACTACTACCGGAAGTGTAGACCGTTATTTTGTCGGCGGTACTCCAGAATACATTGCTGCTGTCTGGTACGGATTTGATCAGCAGAAGGAAGTAAGGCAAACCCCTAATCCATCCGGTATCTTATGGAAAAATGTTATGAACGAAATCTATTCCAGCAAGGGTATCAATAAAAAGGAATTTCCTGATTATGACGGAATAACAAGACGTGCATATGATCCCGAAAACGGCTTGCTTGCCAATTATGCAAGCGGAAATTACGGATGGTACGATAAGAATAATCTTCCAGGTTATTCAAAATCAACAGGAACTACCAAAGAATCTACAACTGCTGATAAGGATACAAAAGGAACTTCTAAAGTAACATCAGTTGCTTCAACAACGAACTCTAATGTTCATAAGCCGCAGGGAACAACTGCGAATAAATCCGGTTCAAATACCGATGAATAATCGTATTAAAAGAATAACGGCATCATTTATCTGTGATGCCGTTATTCTTAAGGTAAATAAAGTATGAAAATAATGTCAGTTGATTATGGAGATGTACGCACAGGTATTGCATTTTCGGATATAAGCGGATTTCTTGCATCTCCTTATACAGTTATTAAAGAAACTTATCAGCCGAAGCTTATAGAGAAACTTTGCGAAATTGCCGAAAAAGAAAATGCACAAAAGATAGTTGTTGGTATTCCGAAAAATATGGATGGCAGCTATGGCTTCCGTGCTGAAGCCTGCAGGGAATTCGGAAAACGGCTTGAAGAAAAATGCCATATTTCTGTTGATTTTATTGATGAAAGACTTACAACCGTTATGGCACATAATATTCTTTCAGCAAATAATGTCAGAGGAAAAAAGAGAAAAGAAACTGTAGATGCAGTTTCGGCTGTTATGATTCTTCAATCCTATATTGATAAGAATAAATGATAATATATCGCCGTAATATTTTATGGTGATAATTTGGAAATTAAATTTAATAAATTTGTATTTAAGCTTGATTTTTCCTTTTTAATATTATTGTCTTTTGCAGTATTTTACGGTTATGAAAGCACGGTTAGTATCATACTGTTTTCCATGCTTCATGAAATAGGTCATATTACCGCTTTGCTTTTATTCAAGGTTAAACCGGAGCTGATTAAAGTATCCTTTTACGGAATTGGGCTTAAATACAAAAATAATCTTTCTAAAATAAAGGAATTTATTGTTTTAGTTTGCGGTCCTCTTGTCAATCTAATTTTGTTTTTGGTATTAAAGGATAATATTAATTTAATACTTTTATTAATCAATATTTTTCCAGCCCTACCGCTTGA
>JAIDJS010000033.1 GCA_029052085.1 Eubacterium sp. | reverse complement strand
CAACAACACCTACAATCATAAGAATTCCCATTAAAAATCTGAAAATTTTATACTTTGGAGATGAATAGTTTTTTTCTTTCTTTTTCTTATTTTTAGATTTTTTTAAGTTCTTTTTTTCAATAATACGCCCTCTTTTTATGGGCTTTGAATCCTTCGCATTCGTATTATCCAAATTATATGCGGACGGAACCTTGTTTTCTTCAGTGTTTAATGTATCTTTATCTTTACTATAAACTTTAGGAGAATTATTCATAAAAGATTCAAGCAAATCATCATAATCTCTAGATGCCATTTTTTTACCTCCAAAACAAGAAATATTTAATATTATACTATATATTTCAACACTAATAAAGAAATTTTTTGTAAATTTTTACATTTATTCGGTATGATTGAATCTTTCAGCCCGCTTCTTGTTCATAATATTGATTTTTTTGGTTACAACAATGCCGTCATAAGTTTTTTTAGCTCTTACAAAGGCCCAGAATTTTTTGTTGCATTTTGAACACTCGCAAACCGTTCGGAAAGATTTATTAACAGATTCGTATCTTTTCAAAACACGCATATTTGATTTACAGTATGGGCAATTTAAAACTTCATTATTCACATTGTAATCTTCGGAAATACTTTTAGTAAGAAAAAACGGCTTAAAAACAAGCCTTTCAAAGAATGCTTTATCACAGTCAACAACAAATTCCGGGAAATGATCATTAAAAACCTTTTTAAAACATTCAGCTGAAACATAGCAATCTTCCAATGCACGATGCAGGCTTTCCGTATTAACGTTTATTTCAAATATTTCAGCACAGTTGGCAAGACTGATCTGGTTTGAGGTATCACATTTGATAAAGGACTGACAATACTTTTGCAGATCAGCGTATTTTTTGATGAAATCTATAGATGAAACACCTATAAATTTTTTGAAATTATCAATAAGTACATATAAATCACTGTTGGACCAGCTGAGAAAAACGCTGTTCTCTCCCCCGCTCCATCTGGCAAAATCATTTATTGCATCTTCAAAAGCAATTCCGGAATTATCAATTTCATCCATAGAAATATGTGTAAGATTTTTAAACCTTGAAGAAAGCTTATTTGAAAGCTTTGGTTTAATCAACTGCTTAAAGGTGTCTACTATATTCAATTTTTCATCTAATTTTATAGCGCCGATTTCAATAATTTCATTCATGCCTTTCTTCAGTCTGTAATCATAGGCATTATTCCATTCCAAATCGAAAATAACATAGAACATAATATACTCCGTTTTCTGCAAAAAAAATAACCTTGCATAACGCAAGGTTACTGTTTTTTCTTAGCCAATAAAGAGGAAAATAAAGAACGCAGCCAAAACAATAACAAAGAAAGCAACAATAAGCCACTTTGTCATCTTTTCAAGCTTAGCCTCAATTGTACGAGCCTTTGCTTTTCCAAGAAAAGTTTCTGCACCACCGGCAATCGCACCGGAAAGATTCTGTGATCTGCCCTCTTGCATAAGAACGGTAATTGTAATAATAATTGATGCTACAATAAGAACAGCACCGAAAACATAATGATACCAAAGCATCGTAAACATCCTCCATAGATAATTGATACTAATGGATTATATCACAATAAGCTTCATAATGCAAGCATTTTTTTGGCATTAATTGACTTCAATAGTTTTTGCGTTAACTGCGATACTGTTTTGAGACTGCACAAGAAACAGATTTCATTCCTCATTGTATCAAAACAGTACGCGTTTATAATATGATTAAAATTTAAAAAGTAAGCTGTTCGCCGATATCGGATGCGCTTGGCAATGCACCGGCAGCAGGAAGATTTTTAGGTCTGTATCTATAAGGCTTTTCAAATTCACCCTCAGTGTAAAGATGAACAGAAGCAACTTTATCATTCTTCTTTTTAAGCGTCATTGCCTGAACACCCTGCGTATTCTTGGTTGTTTTAGGCAATACGGATGCTGTATTTAAAAGAAGCTTTCTTCCGTTAGAGCCGCAAATAACAATATCTGTATCCTCAGGAAGATACAAAGCGGCAGCAAGCGGAGCCTTATCACTGTAAGCATTTATAAGCTTTTTGCGGTTCGTTTTTGTTTCATAAGCAGACATATCCACTTTTGCGATTTTTCCGTTTTCAAAAACAAAAATCATATAGCCCTTATACTCGCTGAATACGGCAATATATGCAATTTCCTCGCCCTCTTCCATATTAAGCTTAGAGGGTACATATTCGCCGAGTACAGACGCTTTCGTGTCCTGAAAGTCATCTATCTTTGCCTTATATACTTGGTTTTTATTTGAGAAAGCAAGTATTTCATCCTTATTCGAGCATTCGACCGCTTCAAGGATTTTATCGCCCTCTTTAACCTTTTGCTCACCGCTCATACGCAGATTAGCGGTTCTGATTTTTTTAGCATAGCCGCCTTCTGTTATGAACATAGTAACCGGATAATCGGCTGCTGCGCTTTCTACTTCAACATCTTCATCGGAAATATCATAAAGGATTTCTGTTTTTCTGCCTGTATCATATTTATTGATAACATTCTCAAGCTCGCTGATAATGATTTTTTTCATTCTGTTGTTGCTTGAAAGTGTTTTTTCAAGGTCAGCAATTTCATCCTCAAGAGTTTCAATATCTTTAATTCTTTTTAAAATATACTCTCTGTTTAAATGACGAAGCTTGATTTCAGCAACATATTCAGCCTGAATTTCATCAATTCCAAAGCCAATCATAAGGTTTGGAACAACTTCCGATTCACTTTCGGTTTCTCTGACAATTTTAATTGCCTTATCAATATCAAGCAATATTTTTGACAGACCTTTTAAAAGATGCAGCTGTCTTCTTTTCTTTTCAAGACTGAAATTAATTCTGCGTTTAATGCAATTTAAGCGGAATGATATCCATTCATCAAGAAGCTCTCTGACTCCTCTGACCTTCGGAACTCCGTTAATAAGTACATTGAAATTACAGGAAAAGGAATCCTCAAGCGGTGTAGCCTTATAAAGCCTTGCCATAAGCTTGTCAGGGTCAACTCCCCTTTTTAAATCAACTGTAATTTTAAGACCTTTTAAATCTGTTTCATCACGTATATCGGAAATTTCTTTGATTTTATTAGCCTTAACAAGCTCAATAATCTTATCAATAACAGCTTCAGAGGTTGTTGTAGGAGGGATTGCTGTAATGTCAATACAGTTATAAGATTTGTCATAGGTATATTTTGAACGAACTTTTACCGAGCCTCTGCCCGTTGCATAAATTTTTTCAAGCTCGTTCTTATCGTAAATGATATAACCGCCGCCGACAAAATCGGGAGCAATCAATGTATCGGAAACAACGTGATCTGGATTTTTCATAATAGCAATCGTTGTTTCACAAACCTCTTTAAGATTAAATGAAGCTATTGAGGAAGCCATACCTGCAGCAATACCTGTTGTAACATTACACAAAATGGATGGAAATGTTACAGGAAGAAGGCGTGGCTCTTTCATGGTATTATCATAGTTATCCACGAAATCAACCGTATCTTTATCAATATCATCGAAAAGCTCTTTGCAGATAGGCGCAAGCTTTGCTTCGGTATATCGTGATGCGGCATACATCATATTTTTTGAATATGCCTTACCGAAGTTACCCTTTGATTCAACAAACGGATATAAAAGAGATTCATTGCCCCTTGAAAGACGCACCATTGTTTCATAAATAGAAGCATCGCCATGAGGGTTAAGCTGCATGGTTCTGCCGACAATATTTGCACTTTTTATTGTGCCGCCCTTTAATAGCCCCATATTATACATAGTATAAAGCAATTTTCGATGCGATGGCTTCAATCCGTCTATTTCAGGAATAGCACGTGATAAAATTACGCTCATTGCATAGGGCATAAAGTTATTAACTAAGGTGTTCGTAATAATTTCACTTGTTACAGTGCCTGCATTTTCAATATGCACGTTTTCGTTAAGGGTGCTGTTATCATCAGGCGTATTCTTTTTTCTTCTTGCCATAATAATTGACCTCCTTAACTATAATCAGCTGACATCAGCAGCATCTATATAAAGACTGCCGAAATCCGTTATATATTGTTTTCTGCCCTCAAGGTTGTCCCCAAGCAGCAAATCAAAAATCTGTGATGTTTTTTCAGCTTCGTCAGGAGTAACAAGAATAAGCCTTCTTGTTGCAGGATTCATGGTTGTAAGAGCCATCATATCTGCCTCGTTTTCGCCAAGACCTTTTGAACGCTGAACGGTATATTTCTGATTTCCGATTTCTTCTTTAATTCTGTCCATCTCCATTTCGTTATATGCAAAATAAGTCTGATCTTTGCATGTAACCTCATAAAGCGGAGATTCATCTATATACACCTTGCCCTGCTCTATAAGCTGAGGCATAAGACGATATATCATTGTTAAAACAAGAGTTCTGATGTGGAAGCCGTCTACATCGGCATCCGTACAGATGAGAACCTTGCTCCAGCGGAAATTATTCATATCAAATTCAGAAAGCCCTTTTGCTGCTTTTGAACGAACCTCAACACCGCAGCCGAGAACCTTAATTAAATCTGTAATAATTTCACTTTTGAAAATCTTATCATATTCACATTTTAAGCAGTTGAGTATTTTGCCTCTGATGGGCATAATTGCCTGAAAGTTTGCATCCCTGGCCTGCTTGCAGGCACCGAGAGCAGAATCTCCCTCTACGATAAATATTTCTCTTTCGTTAACATCCTTTGAACGGCAGTCAACAAATTTCTGGATACGATTTGTCATATCCATTTTGGTCTGTAACGTATTCTTTAAGCTTTTTCTTGTATTTTCAGCCTTAACACGGCTTCTCATATTGATTAAAACCTGATCGGCAATTTTTTCTGCTTCAAGCTTATTTTCAATAAAATATACCTCAAGCTGCTTGCGAAAGAAATCCGTCATCGCATCCTGAATAAATTTATTTGTTATAGACTTTTTCGTTTGATTTTCATAAGAGGTTTGTGTTGAAAATGAGGATACAACAAAGATAAGTATGTCCTCAATATCCTGAACATTAATTTGTGAATCGGATTTAGTGTATTTATTGTTTGCTTTAAGATACGTATTAATCTGATTCACAAATGCGCTCCTAAAAGCCTTTTCAGGAGAACCGCCATGCTCAAGAAAACTTGAATTATGATAATATTCCTTTAACTGTGTTTTTTGCGAAAAGCACAAAGCCGCTTTGATTTTCAGCTTATACTCGCTTAAATCCTCTCTGTCTTTACCAACACGGTCACATTCCCAGTATTGCGGAGCCGTAAAAGCAGTATCTCCGGCAAGCTCATTCACATAATCACGAATACCGTTCGCATAGCAGTATTCTGTTGTTTCAAATTTGGAGCCAACCTGGTTTTTGAATATAAATGTAATGCCGTCATTAACAATAGCCTGCTTTTTCATCGTTTCATGAAAGAATTCAGTTGGCACATTTATGGCAGTAAAAACCTCTAAATCGGGCTTCCATCTGATTCTTGAACCTGTATCTTTTTTGCCGTATGGCTCCTTTTTCAGTCCGCCGACATTTTCACCTTTTTCAAAATGAAGCGTATAGCAATAGCCATTGGCATGAATTTCCGCATCCATATATTCGGAAGCATACTGCGTTGCACATAAACCAAGACCGTTTAAGCCAAGTGAGTATTCATAGTTATCAGCCTCATCATCATATTTACCGCCTGCATACATTTCACAGAAAAGAAGCTTCCAGTTATATTCATTTTCGGCTTTATTAAAATCAACAGGGATACCTGCGCCAAAGTCCTGCACCTCAACAGAGCCGTCTTCAAACTTAGTTACAACAATTTTGTTGCCCCTGCCCTCTCTTGCTTCATCTATTGAGTTTGACATAATTTCAAAAATTGAATGCTGGCATCCGAGTATATCGTTGGAACCGAAAATAACTGCCGGTCTTTTTCTTACACGATCCGCACCTTTAAGCGATTTAATACTATCATTGCCGTATTCGTTTTTCTTAGCCATTATAACCTCCGAAAAAAGTTAAGTATCAATATAGTGTATATATATTACTAAAT